>BJHB01000272.1:0-4745 GCA_014191415.1 Chloroflexota bacterium | reverse complement strand
CGCACCGAGGCCAAGCCAAGCCTCGCGCACCTTTGCGGTGTACGGGATCACCCCACCACCGAACCAGGCCGATGCACCGGGCACACCCAGGAGTGCGCCGGAGATCATCCCGCCCGCCGACGTCTCCGCAACCGCAACGGTCGCCCCATTGGCGATCAGGAGCGTCGCAATTCGTCCCGTAATCTCGTCCTCTTCCACTTGCGCACTCACTCTCCCTTGCCCATCACTTGTGTCGCTACCGCCATCGCCTGTGTGATAACGGATTCAAGTGACGCCCGCCCGTCCCAGAAGGGCGTGAGTGCCTCGCCGACCGCGCGGCGCATCGCCCCGGTTACCGGTGACAGGTTTGGCGTGCGGACACGCAGGAGCACACCGGGAATCGCAGCCCGCCGGTCATGTGGGGCCGCAACCGGGGTCCGGTAGGCGGCTGCGTCCGTGATCGACTTTGACTGCGGAAGCCACAGACCCTGCTCGAACTCCAACCGCTGGGTGTCCGGATCAACCAGGAACTGGAGGAGTTCCCACCCGTCGTCGGGGTTTGCTGCGCGTGCACCGATCGCGATCACGTCAGGTTGGTATCCCCCGATCTGAGCGACGCGGCCCTTTGGCTGGGGTGAAATCCCGAAGTCCGGGGCCCCGATGCGACGAAGCGTCATCTCATCGTCTGCGTTGCCGAACCACATCGCGACCCGCCCCGCAGCGAAGTCGCCAATGTCCCGCACTACACCGGCAGGGGGCGCCACCCGATGCGTCTCCCGCAGCGACATGATCCATCCAAGGGCTTCGCGCACCATGGGTGTGTCCAGTTGTGGCTTCGCTCCATCCCGGTCGATATCGTCCCCGCCAACACCCCAGAACCACGGGAGCGGGAATGACGCCATCGGTTCGATTGCTGTTCCCCACCCGCCGCCATCCGGCGCGGTACCGGTCAAACGTCGTGCAACACCAAGGAAGTCATCCCAAGTCCACGTCGGCAATGGGTCGGCAATCCCGATGCGTCCAAACCACGCACGATTGTGGAAGACCACCCACGACGCCGTTCGAGACCGCGGGAACCCATACCAGTTCCGCTTGAAGGTGCCGATGTCATAGGGAGGAGCCAGATGGTCTGGCCGGAACCCGTCCCGTTTCACCAGTCCATCCAGACGCAGCGCCGCACCGCGCGCATAAATATTGTGGGCAATGTGCCCAGGAACCCGCATCACGTCAGGATCCGTGCCACTGGAAATCAGTGCCTCGAGGCGATTGACATAGCTCGCCTGATCGAGCGCCGTGATGATGTCGATCCGAAGGTCCGTGTAGTTCTTCTCGAAGTTCAGTAACGACCAGTGTTCCGACTCACGCGGGCCAACCTCGCCCCAGGTGGCATAGATCACCTTCCCGGGTGACGTTCCAATGCGAGGGACACCTGGCAGGTCGTCACCGGCCCCGCATGCCGCCAAGCCAACTCCGGCGAGGAGTGAGGCACGCACCGCGACCGACCGCCGTGTCAATTGCACGGGTGGACGAACGGGCGATGGGGTGGTCGGTACCGCAACCCCATCTCCACCCTCACCGCTCGGATGCAACACCGAATACCCCGTCACCAACGCCTGGTCCCCGGTGCTGAGTGACATGCCAGTGGTCGAGGGTTCGCGTATCACTCGTCATTCCTCCGCGAACCCAAGGAACCCAACAACCATCGAAGTCTCCCAAAATAGGGGCATATCCACGCGCACTCGAAACCAGGGAGATGGGTTGGCCACGGCGACGCATTCACTCATCGGGGTCGGAAGCGTTCCGGAAACGATGGTACGCCACATCGCCCCACCACATCGCCCCGTGATCTCTATGCGCTTCGCTTGGCAGACCCACAGACCCAGACATCCGCGAGCAGCGTGAAGACATCAATTCCCGGATGCGTGAACCCTGGACCACCGGGATCGCGGTGGGCAATTGGCAGCTATTGGGGGTAGGATGCGAGACCCGAACCCGACCATAACCACTAGATCGGAGCCACCTGTGAGCCGAACGAGCGCAAGCTACAGCATCATCGTCCGCTGCCAGATCGAGAACAGGCCCGGAATGCTTGGTCGCCTCGCGTCCACGATTGGCGAGGCTGGTGGAGACATAGGTGCAATCGACATCGTCCGCCAGGAGCGAGGCATCCTAACGCGCGATGTCACCGTCAACTGCCGGAATGACAGCCACGGCGAGGCAATCGTGGCGATGCTGAAGACCATTGACGGCATCACCGTGATGAACGTGTCCGACCGAACTTTCCTCATGCATCTTGGGGGCAAGATCGAGGTCACGTCGAAGTCGCCCCTGAAGACGCGCGACGACTTGTCCATGGCCTACACGCCGGGTGTCGCCCGCGTTGTCCGCGCGATCGCTGAGGACCCCGCACGTGCCTTCGCACTTACGATCAAGCGCAATACCGTTGCGGTGGTCAGTGACGGCTCCGCGATCCTGGGCCTTGGCAACCTCGGCCCGCTCGCTGCGATGCCGGTCATGGAAGGCAAGGCGATGCTGTTCAAGGAGTTCGGACGCGTCGACGCGTTCCCCATCTGCCTCGATACCCAGGACACCAACGAGATCATCGAGACGGTGGTACGCATCGCACCCGCGTTCGGAGGCATCAACCTCGAGGACATCAGCGCACCAAGATGCTTCGAAATTGAGGAACGGCTTCGGGAACGGCTCGACATTCCCGTCTTCCACGACGACCAGCATGGCACCGCCGTAGTGGTGCTCAGTGCGCTGATCAACGCGTGCCGTCTCAGTGGGCGGACCCTTCAGGACCTGAAGATTGTGGTCAACGGCATCGGCGCCGCTGGCGTTGCAATCATCAAGATCCTTCTGGCGAGCGGCGTCCACGGCATCGTTGGTTGCGACCGTAGCGGTGCAATCCTCGCCGGCCGGACCGAGAACATGAACTCCATGAAGGAGTGGATCGCGTCCCATACGAACGCGTCCGGAGTGCATGGATCGCTGAGAGACTGCCTGGTTGGGGCCGATGTCTTCATCGGTGTATCCGCGCCAGGTGTGGTCACCGTCGACGATATCCGGAGAATGGCGCCCCACCCGATCGTGTTCGCCCTCGCAAATCCTGACCCGGAGATCAGTCCCGAGGATGTTGCCGACGTTGTGAGCGTCATTGCAACCGGCCGTAGCGACTATCCAAACCAGATCAACAATGTCCTCGCCTTCCCGGGCATCTTCCGCGGCGCCCTTGACGCAAGTGCGACCACCATCAATGAGGAGATGAAGGTTGCCGCCGCCTACGCCATCGCTGGCACCGTGGCCGATGAGGAACTCAGCGCGGACTACATCATCCCGAGCGCGTTCAATCGACGCGTTGTTGAAGCCGTTGCCACCGCCGTCGCTGAGGCGGCGACGAAATCGGGGGTCACGCGACGCCGGGCCTGATGCCGGAGTGCGCGATGGGGCGAGGTGGATCGATAGCGGTCAGGTCGCGACATTGCGACCGTCCGCGGAGGGCCGGGAACAGGATCGTGGACGCGCCGGTGCCCTGGGGGCATGTCTCTCGTCGCAACGGGCTCACGGGGCAGACGATTGCGTGACCACGAACCCGACGGAGTGCTTTCCACCGTGGTCCGAGGCAATTCCTACCCTCACGTCCCTTATCGGTTTCGATGCGCTCCCTCGGTGCGGACGCTCGCCTGTGGGTGGGCTTGGGCGAATAACGTCGTGGTGTGTCGCCACTGAGACCACGGCGTGAACCAAAGTGGCTCGAACCCGTCGCCTTGCCACCCTAATGCGGGCAATGCATAGTCGCCCAACAACCGAACCAGCGGAAGTCAAGCAAAAATCAGGTCCGGCCTCCACATGGGTAACTGCATCAAAGAGGTCAGCCGGGTTGGGCCAGATTTGGATCATGCGGCCGCACGAGAGCGAGCCAACTAACGGAGTGTGTGGATTGGCCGTCGCGGACCTACCGGTAGCGGATCAATCGCGCCGTATCCGAACCGACGCTTCAGCCAATACCCAATGATCAGCAGGATCATGCGCGTCCCGACACGCAGCGTTGTGTTCAGGGATCCGGTGATTTTGCTTTCACCGACCCGTCCGCGATAGTTGACCGGGATTTCGATGAGGCGCATTCCCGAAGCCAGTGCCAGGCAGACCATTTCCGGCAGGAAGTGCGACGCCCCGACCGTAAGGTTTCCCGCGAAGACCCGGTAGGCATTGGCGTGGACAAGGCGCAACGTGCAGCCACAGTCCGAAAGCGACGGGCCATCGTGAAGCACCTGCAGGAACTTCGCCACTGCCCAGTTCCCCCAACGCAGGAATCGGCCCATGTTCGCTTCCTGCCAGATGAGTAACGGTGTCGTACGTGTCCCAAGGACGAGATCGAAGTCATCGGCAAATGCCAGCAACTTCATCACATCCTTGCCGGCAAACGTGCCGTCCGGTTCGGCCATCACAATGAGTTCCGCGCCACTCCGGGAGGCTTCAGCCAAACCACGTTGGAGGGCATTCCCGTAGCCCTGCTTTGTCTCCAGGACGTAGGTCGCGCGCGTGCCCTTGATCAGTTCGGCCGTGCGGTCCCGACTGTTGTTGTCCACTGCGAACACGTCGTCAACAATCGTTCCCCCACCGGCTGCGAAGAAGTCATCGATTGCCTGGGCAATGTTCTTCTCTTCGTTGTAGGCAGGAAACACGACGGCAACACGCTGGCCATACCACATCAGTCGTCTCCGCTCCTTCCGTGGCAGGATACCCAACCGACGCGCCTTTCG
>BJHB01000271.1:0-4760 GCA_014191415.1 Chloroflexota bacterium | reverse complement strand
CGGCGCATCGCCTGTATGAACGAGCCGGGTTCGTGATCTTCGGTCAGGAGCGACATGCGCTCCAACTGCCGGATGGACCTCGCGACGAACTCCTGATGGTGCGGTGGCTGTGATCCACGCTCTCCGATCGGGCCACCCCGCCACCCCTGATTGGTTGTGACCCTGCTTGGTCTGGCCTCAAGGTCGAAGCTGGAGCGCCACATCGCAGCTGCATGGGTCATGACAACGCCGTAGACTGGAATGCAGGCACCCGTACAGGGAAAGCCAACCAAGGAGAACGCGATGGCCGGGAAATTGCGAGTGGGCGTCATCGGATTCGCTCACATGCATATCAACGAACTCATGCGTCAGGTGCATGCGCAGCCGGGAGTGGAGTGGGTGGCGTGTGCGGACACGGTGCCGAACCGGCCGGAACTCGTGGATGCGAAGAACACGCGCGGCTGGAACAAGAATGCGATCGCGCTCGGCGAACTGGGCATCCCGAAGGGGTATGACGACTACCGCGAGATGCTTTCCAAGGAGAAGTTGGACCTGGTCATCTTCTGCCCGGAGAACTCGAGGCACGGCGAAGTGGCCGAGGCAATCGCGGCCCACGGGGCACACATGCTCACCGAGAAGCCGATGGCGGCCTCGCTATCGGAAGCATTGCGCATGTCCAGGGCGGCCGAAGCCGCCGGAGTGTCCTTGATCGTGAACTGGCCGATCACTTGGTCGGCGGCGGTCCGCACAGCTCACCGGGTGATCAACGAGGGCCTGATCGGCGACGTTTGGCAGGTCAAGTGGCGTGCCGGTTCAATGGGCCCACTGTCACATGGATCGGTGCATCCGGGGGTGGACGGGACCATGGTGGAGATGACCGACACCGAGCGCGGGGCCACGTGGTGGCACCAGGCAGACACCGGCGGTGGCGCACTGCTGGACTACTGCTGCTATGGCGCATGCCTCTCACGATGGTTCATCGGTGAACCGGCCGTTGCGGCGAACGGCATGCTGGCGAACTTCCGGTCGCATTACGGCGACGCGGACGACAACGCGGTCATCACGGTTCGCTTCCCACACGCCATCGCCATCCTGGAGGCAACTTGGACGTGCCTTGACCATGGCGTGCCCACGGGACCGATCATCTACGGGTCAACCGGAACCTTGGTAGTGGACCGGGCAGGTGGCCGTCAGGTGCTAATGCTCAAGCGCGGACGGGGATCCGAACCTGTTGAGGTGGAACTCGATCACCTTCCTGAAGGTCGGGAGACACTTGGCCAGGAAGTGATGCACCACATCACGACCGGCGAGGCATTGCACGAGACCCTTCAGATGGGCTTCAACTTGCAGGCGCAGGCGATCCTCGATGCGGGACAGCGTTCGGCACATTCCGGCAAGTTGGAACTGGTCAACAACGGGACCTGGACCATCGGCTGATTGCGGAACGATTTGCGGGCAATCGCCCGCACGGTGAATGGGTCCGGACTAGCCTTCCATTTCGGCATGAAAGTGGAGGCGACGCCGGACCCGCGATCCTCGCCCCAACCTCCCTTGGTGAAGGTTCTTTCGGCTTATGCGATGCCAGGCAGGTGCAGGTTCAGGCGAAGTGCCTCGACAGCCCCGTTGGCGAAACTGAACGCGAGGCTGCCGTAATCGAATGGCGCGTCGTCGCGGTGAACAATGGCGTGGTGGTTGGGACAAAGCACCACGAGATTGCTGCGGTCGTTGTCGCCGCCACGGCTCAGCCAAACGACGTGATGCACATGGCAGATCTCCTGCGCATAGCGGATTTGCGGGTCGAACTCGCAGACTTGGCAACGACCCGCATAGGTCTCGCGAAGTTCGGTCGCAACCCGGCGAAACTCCGAATCACGTCCGCCTTTCAGTTGCTCCATGACGTAGCGGATGCGCATATCGTCATTGGTGCCGAAAAGTTCGGGGTTCGGGATCTCCCGGACGACCTGCCTGTCAGGTGTATCGCGGCCGTAGAGGTAATCGATCCGGGTCTCAGAAACATCACGCACCACTCTTCCCGCGACATCCTCGCCAAGGAAGCGGGCCTCGAGAACATCCTCAGGGTAAAAGCCAACCCGCGCCAATGAGGGCAACCCCACGGCGAACGCACTAAGTGCCTGCACGTCCCCCACCCCCAGGAACCGGACAGCAGATGTCCCCTGGAATGACTGTCCAAGGTGTGTGGCGTTACTCCGGACCGCCAAACCGCGCACTATCGGTTCGATGTCTGGGGCATCAGCCAGGTCAAAGTAGCGCGTCCGGTCAGTGTCGGCCCACGCCCGATATTTGCCGTAGGTGTAGCCCGCCGGGTTACGGGTGACACGGCGGGCCAGAAACTCGGCAGCAAGAACGTACCGTCCATCGCCACGACGCGTGAACGCCCAGATGGTGCCACCGTTGTCAACGGAATTCATGATTGCGCTGTTCTGGCTCAAGTGGTAGCCGAACCCATACCGCCGATCGCGACGATAGTTATCCGGTTGCCAGTAGTACAGAAGGTTCATGAACTCGGGGAAGTGTAGCCACGACCTATGAGGTGGTTAGAGAGGCACACGCAACCGGTTGCCCTCGCGGGACGCAGTGGTGAGACCCATTCGAGTAGACCCGTACGTCCTCGGAAAAGAGGATTCACAGGTCTACCGTGCTATCGTTCGACCCGATGAACGGCAACGACCAAAAGACTGGCGGACGCGCCTTTGCGACACGCGTGGTGCATCTCGGGCGCGACACAGGCCCACTCAACCCGACAGCAACGCGCCCCGACGGCCAGGGCCGACCGGTCGCACCCGGCATGCAACTTGCCACCTCTTTCTCCTTCGGGACCGCCGACGCCCTTGACGATGCCTTTGAGCATCCCGATGAGGCGTATTGCTACGCCCGGATCAGTGGGCCGACGACTGACCAGTTCGCCAACGCCGTGGCGGACCTAGAGGGTCTTGACGGCGGTGTGCCGTTCGGGTCGGGCATGGCTGCGGTTCACGCTGCCCTGCTTGGTGCGGGTCTCGGCGCCGGCGACACCGTGGTGTCCAGTCAGGATGTCTATGGGGCCACTCACACCCTTCTCGGGACTGTGCTGGCGGGACAAGGCGTGCGCACGCATCTTGTGGACTTCCAGGACGTGGAGGCCACCCAGTCACTCATCGCAAGGGTTCGCCCGAAGGCCATCTTTGCCGAAACGGTCTCCAACCCCCTCGTGCGGGTCGCCGACCTCACGGCTATCGGTGAGGCGGCCCAGAGCGGCGGGTCGGTCTTCATCGTGGACAACACTTTCCCCACGCCGTACCTGTGCCGTCCGGCCGAGTTTGGCGCTCACATGGTCGTGCATTCGGCAACGAAGTACATCGGTGGGCATGGCGACATGACCGCCGGCGTGGTCGCGGCCCGGGCCGACCTGTTGCCGGCGCTCCGTCTGGTGGCACGGTTGACGGGCGCAACCCTCAGCCCGTTCGACGCATGGCTAGGCCTGCGAGGACTGCGCACACTTGAGTTGCGCCTCGTTCGCCAGTTCGCGAATGCGATGGCGGTGGCGACTGCGCTCGCCGCCCACCCGAAGGTCGCACGCGTGCACTACCCCGGCCTGCCCGACCACCCGCACCACGCCTTGGCGGCTTCCATGTTCGGGGACCGTGGGTTCGGGGCAATGCTGGCCTTTGAGATCCGCGATGGTGGGGTGCCGGATGCCCGTCTTGTCCTGGACGCACTCCGCCTAGTCCTGCCGGCACCGACGCTCGGCGACGTCTACTCGCTGGCGATGCACCCGGCAAGCGCGTCGCACCGGGGCCTAACCCCAGAGGACCGTGCAAAGATCGGGATCGGCGACGGTCTGATCCGGTTGTCGATCGGCATCGAAAGCGCCAGTGACCTGATCGACGACCTCAGGCAGGCCTTGGACCAACTCCCGTCAAGACACTGACCGATCGCCGGTCTTGCTCGGCACGCGGGAGAGAAGCCCCTCTCTTGCGTCCCCCGCATCGTTGCGACGGGGCGCGGTTGGTGGCAGTCCCACTACCCCTTCTGGATTGACGCTTTCGCCTTCGCGGATGGGTACTCCAACGAGGTTGCGCCCGAACATGCCGAAGTACATCCCCACGATGACGACGAGGACCAGGGAGAGGGCTGAACTGATCCCGATGGCCATTGACACACCAACGGTGTCGGCGAGGAAGCCAAGCTGGAGGGATCCGATCGGGGCACTTCCAATGGCCAGGGTGACCATCCCCATGGCCCGGCCGCGCATGGCGGGATTGGACCGGGACAGGATCAGGCTTGATTGCATGGTGCCGAACGACGAGGTTCCCAGCCCGACGACAAACAGGAGGATCAGCGCCGCTGGGTAGCCAGTGGAGACGCTGAACAGGACGAGGGCGATCCCACCGACAATCGATCCGACGATGAACGCGAGGCCCTGCGCACGAATGCTGCGGAACATCGGCTGAAGGAAGACGCTGACGGCCGCGCCAATCCCGGTTGCGGCACCAAGTGCGCCGAGTTCGACCGGTCCGACACGCAGCACATCATCCGCGAAGACCGACAACATGCCCTGGTACTGGAACAGCAGGATGTTCATCACGACACTGATGATGATCACTCCGCAGATCACCGGGTCGGCACGGACGTAATCGAACCCATCACGCAGGTCCCGCCAGAGGGACGGCCGTCGAGGTGGCGCCGATCCTGGGATGCGAATGGGGACAGGTTTGGCCGGTGGTGCCGCGACGGTCCAGACCGAGAGGGATGCCACCAGGAAGCTGATCGCCAGAAGGACA
>BJHB01000270.1:0-4829 GCA_014191415.1 Chloroflexota bacterium | reverse complement strand
CACCTCGTGTCCCGGATTGACTACGCCGCGATGTACATGAATTGCCTGACGGCGAACGCACCCGACATCGCACGGGTGCCGATGACCATGCCAAATGACCGCGAGGCGATCAGCATCGCTATCCGCACGTCTGGAGGGTCTGCGTCACCAGACGCAGTACGACTGGTGCACGCCCACAGCACGCTTCGCCTCGAGGAATTGATGGTCTCCGAAGCGCTCCTACCCGACGTCCGCGCGAATCCCACCCTCGAAATCATCAGTGACCCGATGCCAATGGTGTTCGACGCGGCAGGAGTGCTTGTCGGCGTTCCCGCCCACTAGCCTAGGTTGCAGAGGGGCGATGCAAGTCACCGCGCCCGCGCTGCGACTCAATGTTGTGGGTGTGGACATGATCACCGGGATTGATGTTCACGGTGGCAAGTCCGATATCTTCGCCGTACTTGCGCACGGTATCGCCAACCGCGATGGGCCTCGTCGCAATCTTGTGCCCGAAAACAACGTTGCCGGTGACGGTCAAGGCCAGACCCACACCAACTCCATCCGAAACCGTGACGACCTGACCGGGCACCAAGTCAACAAGAGCGACCGCGATATTGTCGTCCGGGTGCAGGACATAGACCTGCCTCGGTGCCTCGTCGGATACACCCGTCGGTGCCCGGCTTCCTTGGCCATCCATCTCGATGTCCTTTCGTGCTCGCCCAGGTTGCACCCCGTTCGCAGCCCGATGATATCCCCTGATGGGGTACGGTTGACATCCGGCACCGACCCTTATAGACTGTTGGTCACCGGCGAAATCCGGTAGCGGAGAAACCGAATAACGGCCTAATCCTGGGATCAGTTCCCGGGAACGGGGGACCCACAACTGGGGTGAATCCTTCCTGTTACTTGGAAGGTAGGGCAGCTCTTTCAGCCCGAACCCGTCAGCTAACCCCGTCGGCACCTGAAAGAGGAGTAGCGGCCCGGGCCGGAGGCTATTCCTTCGGTCCGCTGTAGTTTGTCCGGTCCCTCAGATGTGTGGCTGTTGCCGCGCGTGGCCGATGTGGCCAGGAGCACCGGATGGAACGCATCGGTCGAGTTGCCGACGCGGACACTACGCCTCGACTATCAGTCCGCGCGCGAGCGCTTGGCCTGATGTCGGTGACTGACGTGAAGTTGGCTGTCTTGCGCCAGCAGCCAGTTTGGTGGAACGGTTCCCAATATCACTGCCCAGTCTGCGAGGCAGATTTCGCCAGTCCCGGGAGTGCGGCAGCACACACCATTGCCGACCAGCACCCCGTCCTCCGCATGGATTGATTCTCTCTCCTTCCTTCTCCTCACTCGCTCCGACGCGGTGGTCCCCCAGGACCACCGCGTCGGTGTTTCTAATGCACGTGCGCCCATATAGCACCTTCGTGATCGTGGATGCCCATCACATTTTATGACTATTGATTTCTTACACCGCCATGTCCGGCAGCTGAGCGAATGTCGCCGATGTCACACTGCCGGATTCCCTGTTGCCGGAGTACCGGTATCACCGGTTCGCGCCGAAGACATCCCGGCACTGCTTTCATGCAAGGCGCGGATACTGATCGTTGGTCAGGCCCCGGGCCGAACCGAGGCATCGGGTACCCAGCCGTTCATCGGCGCTGCAGGTCGGACGCTGTTCAATTGGTCTGCCCTCGCCGGGATCGACGAGGCTGACTTACGGTCATCGGCCTTGATTTCGGCGGTAACCCGGTGCTATCCGGGTCCATCAGCCACCGGGAGGGGTGACCGCTTACCAACCCGGGTCGAGTCCACCCTGTGTCGTCCGTGGCTTGAAGACGAACGAAAACTGTTGCGACCATCACTGATCATTCCGATAGGCCAGATGGCAATCCGCGTCATGACGGGTCGAAAGGTTCTCTCTGATCTCATTGGCACGACCCTGTTTGTCGATGGGAGCGCCTGTATTCCGCTCCCTCATCCATCCGGTGCCAGTTCGTGGATTTACGGACCCGGAAACCGCGACCACCTCTCGGCTGCGCTTCAACTAATTGGAAAGTGGTGGGGCGATCACATTGCCGGGTCCGGGACGACAGATTAGGTTGAACGCCCTTGGAGGTAATCCTTACGACTCGTCCGTGCGTTGAAACGGTGACCGAGAGGCGCGTCCGCACGCGCATCGCCGGCCGCAACTCCAGACAACAGGTTAAACCTGACCGTGACCACGGTGAACTTCTCGACCGAGGAGCCATGCGACCACCCCTCCGCCTATTCATGAACAGCCGGCCGCGGGGTAGGTTTTCGCTCGTTTGCGACGCGTTGCCAGAGCAGCGCCACCCGTGACCAGCGTGTCCAACCCAACAGTTCGTACGGCGAGCCACAGGTCAGTTGAGAATCCGGTGGAAGCCACTGCACTCGGTGCCTCCACGGGTTGGCGACGCTTCGCACCGTCTACCGTGGCTATCAGCATCATTGGGGTTTTCACCGCCGCTTTATTGCGGGTGCCTCTCGGTGGGCAGGCGATGATGTCCTACGACCTCTTCGTCTACTTCTTCCCCGCAAAATCCTTCCTGCGAACCGCCCTTTCTCGCGGAGAACTTCCTCTCTGGAACCCCGACACACTCTTTGGTGCGCCCTTCCTCGCAAATATCCAGATGGCGGTCCTCTACCCGCCGGACATCATCTTCCTCGTGGCCCCGTTTGCGCGCGCCGTCGCGGCAAGCCAGGCCATCCACCTCTTCCTGGCCGGGGTTGGGTTCCTATTTCTCGCGAGGCGGGGGTGGGGATTGGGTCACGTTGGCGCACTTGTCGGGTCGCTGATTTTCTGCGGGAGCGGGTTCCTTGGTGCTCACATGGGACACCTGAACCAGGTTCACGCCGCGATATGGCTACCTTGGTTGTTCCTGATGGTTCACGGCGCTGCGAAACAGGTCGGTCGACTGCTTCGCCCCGCCACCGCCGAAGCCTTGCCTCGGGGTTGGAACCGATTTGGTGACGCGTCCCTTTGGGTTTCGGGCGGTGCCATAGTGACTGCTCTCCTGTTCACCGCAGGACACACCCAGGAGACGTATTACGCACTCCTGACTGTCGGAGCTGAAGCCGCAATCTTCGTCGCCGCGCCACCCGCGCGGTCTCCGGTCCGGGGAAGTCACCTGCTGGCAGTCGGCGCAATCACCCCGCTTGGAATGCTTCTCGCTGCGGCGCAGTTAGTGCCGACCTTGGAACTCACCCAATATGGGTACCGGGTCGGCGGAATGTCGCTCGACGAGGCCGGAAGCTACGCCATCGACCGGACCCACATCCTTGAAGCTCTGCTACCCACCTACTGGAATCTCCCAGCCCAGGAAGTGACCGGATACACCGGCATTGTCGCCCTGCCACTCGCATTTGCGGCGTTCGCGGCAGCACGCGCCAGAAGGCAGGTCTTCGCCCTTGGGGTTATTGCACTCGGTGCGCTGATCCTTGGCGTCGGCGTCTACACGCCCGTGTTTGACGCACTACATCGCTTTGTGCCGATGTTCTCCAGTTTTCGCGCACCCGGACGATGGTTACTGATCTGGACGTTCGCGGTCGCTGGTCTGGCGTCCCATGGTCTCGATGCCCTACGGGTGCACCGCACTACGACCCACCAACCATTCGCGGACATCACGGAACGGTCAGCCCGAATCGCATTGGCTACCGCGTTCGCGGCCCTAGTGATCGGCCTCGTGGTCTTGCGGACCTATCTTGCCGGTGGCGTCCAATGGCTACCACCGGGCCGGGTGGCGCTCACGTGGTTCTGGTTTGGCGGAACGACCATTGCTCTGGTCGCCTTCCTGGCGCAGGCACACGGCTCCATCCACTTACTCGGCAGATGCGCGATTATCGGACTGATCGGTGCAGAGTTACTCCTTGCGGGACATCGGATGGAGTACGCACTTGGGGGCGAACCGGGCCTATACATGAACCCTCCACCCGTCACCGCGCACGCCTTACGCACGCTCGCATCCCGTGCCCCCGATGCCTCTCCGGGAAGGCTGGTGAGCCTGACCGTTGAACAGCACCTGGATGCGACCAGGCTCGCACGGTGGGCTGGCTCAACTGATGGTGAAACGGTTCGATACCGCGCGATGCAGGATGCCCTCAAGCCCAACCTCGGCGCCGTCTACGGATTAGCGACCATCGACGGCTATGACGGAGGCCTCCTGCCGCTGCGAACCTACGCGAGGTTCAAGGCGCTCCTGCTTCCTCAAGGCGCGGATCCGTCTGTCGCACATCTTACTCTCGGTGCCCAGGCGGCCGGAAAGGCTAACGCATCTAGGTACGCGTCCCTTGGGATTGGTGCCGTGATCTCAGACGGAAGAAACGGGTCACCGGGCGACAACTGGCGAACGAACGATGACGCACCCGGTGCCGCTTGGTGGCACGACAATACCCTTCCACCGGCATCACGCGCGCTCCTCATCGGGAATGTCATAGTCGAACCAGATGACGAACGGGCGATCACCCTGCTTGCAACCGCGGACCTGTCATACACGGCAAGCGTCCGGCAGGCAATTCAGGGCATCCCAGAAGGTGGCATCCCGGATCCGGCGCCGATTGGAACCGCCAAGGTCACCCGGTACCTTGCGCACGAAATCATCGTGGAAGTTTCGTCGGATCGTGTGGCCTTGTTGGTCATTACCGAAACCGACTATCCAGGATGGCACGCCACGATTGACGGGCAACCTGCACCCATCATCCGGGCAAACACCCTTTTCCGGTCGGTTGTGGTCCCACAAGGCACGCATGTGATCCGGTTCTCGTTTGCTCCAGCGTCCATCATGGTGGGTATCGCAATCACGGTCAGCACTTTTTTTGCCCTGATCTCGGCCACATGCTTCGCG
>BJHB01000269.1:0-4864 GCA_014191415.1 Chloroflexota bacterium | reverse complement strand
GTTCAGGCTGGGGGCAAAGGGGCAAATTCGTCACTTGACCAGCTTGACTTTGGTGAGGCATCCCCGGGAGATACCGTCGGCTCACGGATGGCTACCCGCACCGGCGAGGATGGCGCGGAGATCGACCTAGGGAAAATCCCGGACTTTCGCGCCCGGCGTGATCGGATAGCAGTTGTGCCGCGGGACGCCTCGGCTGGGGGGCAGGCGGGGTCAGGCAGCAATGCGGATCCGGGGCGTGGAGATGATGCGGGCTGGGGTTCCGGAGGTGGACGCGTTCTTGGACCGCAGCTTGAGTCGCTGGCACGTGACTTCCAGACAGTCGCTGGAGCGTTGGCGGCTGCGGTGCTTGTCCGACGTGGTCGATTACTTGTGCCACTTGTTGCATCTGGGGACTGGTCGGCGGCCCGAGAGGTTCGCGCCGGTTCGGCACCGGGGACGTTCGCACCCCGAGGTGCGCCGAGCGATGCCTCACCACCGGAGTTTCCCGTAGACGACCAACTGGCAGAGATCCTGGCGGCTGTGTCCAAGGCACTTCCGTTCGAGCGGTGGCAGGAGATTGAAGATGTGCCTCCGGGATTGCTCCCACTCGTTGGGCTTGCGGACCAAGGTGCGTCGTTAGGTGTTGCCAGTACACACCGACGAGGATTTCTGGCACTCTGGGTCGCGTCGGGACGGGACGGATTGCGTCGGTATTCGGACCGTGACCTTGGTGCACTTGAAGCATTCGTGCGTGAACGAGTGAGTGTCGTCGGGGCCGACTTGGCCGCCGCTGCGCTTCCGACAGGACGGCCTTGATCGCCGGGTGCTTCGCCTGCTCGTCGCCAACTACGGTGACGCCTGGCTTATGGTTCTCGGAAGTACGGGCGGGGGCGGTAGTCCGTCGGGAGATCCGAGGCAACTGGAACAGTCTTCCGACTTGAACCTGCGCAACTCATGTGGGCTACACGGGTACGATGAGGCGCCTCAGGGGATTGGTCAGCGACCTGACTACGCACATCAACCGCAGGCACCACCAGCATCCAAGTTGGCGCCTGGATTGGGGCAATCAACGTTTGGCAGTGACACTTGGGAAGGTGCATCGTGCCCAAGCGGACACTCTGTGCATGCCAGTGGACGGCATGGACCCTCCCACAGATCGATCATGCCCTGCTGGACCGATGCCCGGCGCACCGCGGGAACCTCGCGTCCACCAATTCCGATCCGGCGCCCGACTTCACGGGTGATCCAATTTGATGCGAGGGCGGGGTGCGTGGTGTACACCTCACGGGCGGCCTCTGAGAGATCACGGTCGCCGGTCACCAGTCCCCACGCTGACAAGAGCGGAAGGAGGACATTGACAACAATGTCAGCAGCGCGGGCTGGGCCGACAAGTGCGGGCCGCGAAGGCGAAGGCTTGACCGTCACCAGTCCGGCTAGGTCGCTATGGACCGATCCGCTTTTTGTGTTCGCACTCCGTCTCCGGAACCCGATTATTGCCGCCACGCGGGCGATCATTGCGTCACTCGCTTGCTGTCCCACCCTTGCTGTGTGTCCGGAGCCCAAAATACCGTGGTCCGTGGATCCTGGTGGCTGTTGCCTGCCTGGCCAACTCGACATGATGCGAACGAGCGCCGATAGACGCCGATGGGGGCTGTTCTCAGGACGCACACTGGTTTTCGACCAAGCAACCGGTGGAGTTGGATCTACCGCAAGCGATTGGCCACTCGTGCCGTCGATTTGAGTCCAAAGGCTTTGGGCGTGGGCCATGTGGAACCCGAGTGGTGTGGCTTCTGACGCATGTCTCGCACCAGTCAGGAACCCGCCAGTCCCAAGGAGGTACGCCTCCGCCGCCGCTTCACCTTGGCCGGAATTTTGGAATGACATGTGCACTGATCGAACTCGCCACAGGGTGGCAATTCGGGCACATCGTTCCATCGGCGCTTCGTTGCCTCCGTAGCCGAGCGCAATCGCAATTTCCTCCCAGGCAACCTGGTCATGTGCACCGATCCCCGATACCGCGTTCAACCGTGCTGCGAGGATTGCCTCACGTTTTGCAAATCGCGAAAGACCAAGATCGTGCAGCCGGTCACTTGGCCTGGTTCCACCACATGGGAAGTCCGCAATGCGTGACGGGGTCAAATCCAGACCTCGGGTGTGGGCAAGATTGAGGACGTATCTCGGAATCGCGACGGCCCCGGCATTTGCACTGTGGTGGTCATCCGACCAACCTGACGGTGATCCCCCATAAACATGGAGAACAACGTTTCCATAGCGCGGATCAGTGGAGTGGCCATGGCGGTACCAGTCACGCGCGTCTCGGTGAATCTCGACATCACCACGGAGTTCTCCCGACGGCCCTACCAGTATTGCGTCGCGGAAGTCTGGGCCGGGTGCCTTGCTAGCCCAGCCGGGGAACCTGACGATGACGGTAATGGGTGGAGTGTCTGGTGACCCGGATTGGCCGGGGGATGCTGACCCGGGCCCGTTTTCGATCGGTATCGTCCAGCCGGTTGATGACTGCCAGATAGCATGCAGGTCACGTTCTGGGGTCATCAGGAACCCTGAGGCGGGCTCATTCACCGTGATGGCGGGTGGCCGGTGGGTGCAAGTCAAGTAATCAGTGAGCGTCACTGTCGAAATCCGGACTGTCGATAGTTTGGCAGGAACCCGTAGGGGCTGAATCGGTGTCAATCATCGAGTTCATTGCGCCGTGCGTGCTGGAAGTTTCGTCAATCTTCGCGAAGTGGGTGAGGCGGCAGACGGGTATTCTGGATACCGGGCGGGTCGGCTGGTAGGTGCCGTGGAAAGGCGAATAGACACGTTGTGGCGTCTCGGTAGCGCGAAGTCCCGTTGGTCAGGTCGATGGCGCATCCGTCATGGCCTGAGCCTTGTTGCATCCGCATCGTTGATTGCCCTAACGAGCGTTTGGGTACTTCCGGGTGCGTCCGGGGCTACTTCACCCGAATCCGCCTCGAATCATTCCGGGACGAGCGTGTTCTACAGGGATGCCGACGCCATTGGTGACACCCCGGCTTCGGACCCGGCGATCGTGACCCGAAACGTTCTCGCGAGGGTGACGCCGCCTCGCAGGGATGAAGTTGCGCTTTCGCGGAGGTACCGGGGTGCATGCACCGATCCGCTGCCTGCTCCGGTAGCCCTTTCACGCACCGCAGAGGCGGGTGAACATCGGCGGTTCTGGGTCCTCGACGAAGGCAGGCGCACGTTCTTCCAGGCGAACGCCACCTTGGCAGGTCAATCGGAGCATCTTCTGCTGTACGTGCAGGACGGCGTGCCAGTCGCGCCCGGAGCGATTGACGAAACAATCAAGCAGTTCGAAGAGAAGTCATTGCCGCTCCTTGCGCGGGTCTTTGGCGCACTGCCCCCCGGAACGCGAATATCGGTCTTCAACGGACGCGTTCCGGGCGTGGGAGGATACTTCTCGTCCAGCGACCTTGTTCCGATCCAGTCGAACCCACATTCCAACGAACGTGTCATGGTCTACATGAACACAGACATCACCAAACCCGGTCAGCGCCGTTACGACGGGATCCTGGCGCATGAAGTCCAGCACCTGATCCACTGGGCTCGGCATCCCCAGCAGGATTCGTGGATCAATGAGGGCGCCTCGGAATTGGCGATGGCCCTGCTGGGGTTGGGTCAGACATCTCCGGCACGCTCCTATCTGCTACGCCCGAGCCTCCAACTCAACGCATGGGCAAGCAAGCCATCCGAGGCGATCCCGCACTACGGCGCGTCGCTGCTCTTCTACCAGTACCTGAGCCGTCGGATTGGCGGTTACGACAGGATTGCCGATCTCATCGCGAGTCCTGGAGTATCGACACAGACTGTCGATCATTTCCTGGCGTCGCTTGGAGCAACGTCGTTGAACGGCATGGGGACCCCTCGAGACTTTGATGGCCTCTATCGCGACTTCGTGGTGAGCAACCTTCTTGATGACCCATCGCTTTCAGATGGCAGGTACGGATATGACCCTGGTATTTCGCCAGGAAAGGTCACTGCCGACGACCAGTTTGAGCTTTCGAAATCACGACTGGGTGCTTTGGGATTTGCAGTTGACGGAACGCTGCCGCCATACGGCGCACGGTATATCGAGGTGACGGGCGCAGGTCCGGGCGATCTTTCAGTCCGGTTCGACGCGCCGGACCGCGTTGAATTGATCAAGAACTCCGATTCCGCATCTGGGTTTTGGTGGTCGGTCTCCGCGGATGAGGTGGACGCAACGCTCGTGCGCGACATTGACCTTACGAGAGTGACGACGGCGTCTCTGGAATTTGAAGCGTGGTACGACCTGGAAGCCGACTATGACTACGCAGGTGTTGCGGTTTCGGACGACGAGGGTTGTACGTGGAAGACCGTGGAAGCGACTTCGACGACGGTGTCGAACCCAGTCGGTCAGAACCCCGGTATCGCGTATACCGGTACGAGCGGGCCAGGCGCGGATCCATCGTGGGTGAGACAGCGGGTCGACCTTGATCGATACACCGGGAAGAAGGTCAGGTTGCAGTTCTTCATGATGACGGATCAGGCGTACCACGGCGCTGGCTTGGCGTTGCGTGGCATCAAGGTTGCTGCGGTCGGGTTCGACGATGATGCTGCGCATGCCCGCGGCGAAATCGCCGATGGGTGGAAGGCGTCTGGGTTCATTCGGACCCAGAATGCAGTCAAGGCAGACTGGTCGGTCCAGGCAGTGGTGTTTGGCTCGGGGGGGATCAACGTCGTGCCAATGAGAGTTTCTGACGCCGGTTCGATGGCCGCCACTGGGACACTAAGGGTTGCGGGATTCGGCCGCGACACCTCGCGGGTTGTGCTGGTGGTGTCTCCGATGGCACCGGTGACGCAACAGCGCGTCGGGTTCCGTTTGACT
>BJHB01000268.1:0-4876 GCA_014191415.1 Chloroflexota bacterium | reverse complement strand
CTCCGGCCCACTGGCTCGACGCGTACCTGCTTGGTCTCGCCTTGCTGTTGGAGAGGTAGTTCAGAATTGCCTTGGCCGAATGGATGATGAACAGGGCCACGAGACCGATCTCAACAATCGGAACGAGGACCGGGATGGAAATCAGCTTGTGCGCGTACCGATTGAAAGGCTCCGCCCCGGCGAACAGGAGCAGGTTGCCGGCGAGATGGATCGGCAGGAACAGGGCTAACCCGATGCCGGTAATCGCCAGAATGATCTTGGTCCCAATTGACGACCAAATGAACGCTCGGTGCTGCACTGCTCCATCTACGGTCGGGAAAGGCTTCGGCGTGTATGGCGTCATCCTGCCGGACGGGACTGAGTTCCCTTGAACTGCCACTAGCAACTCCGTGCTGACGCGAAGTCATGGGTTGGAACGCCGCCAATGTGACGCGTCTCAAGACCAATCTGGGCGAATATAACACGGTTGACAGGTTGGTCTGATGCCGGTAACAGGTTTGTTTGCCACTCGTGGAGTGGACGGCGGCGGAGGTGATGCCGGGTAAGGCACGGGTCTCAGGCGTCGTCGGCCTTCGCTACCATGTGCCCAGATAGTCAGTGGTGGCGACCGGTTTCCGAGTTGCCAGACTAGAGGAGCAATTCAATGGGAACTGGGGCAGGCGACGTGCGTCTCGAGCGCGACTCGATGGGAGAACTGCCGGTTCCGGCAAATGCGTACTACGGTGCGTCGACCGAACGCGCGGTGCGGAACTTTCCGATCAGCAGCCACCGGTTTCCACGTCGCCTGATCCAGGCCCTTGGGTTGATCAAGGGAGCCGCGGCGGAGACGAACCGCGAAATTGGACTGTTCGACGGTGTTCTCGAGCCGACTGTCCTCGACGCGTTGGGAACTGCGTGCCGGGAAGTTGCTGATGGTGCCTTCGACGCAGATTTTCCCGTGGACATCTTCCAGACGGGGTCGGGCACCTCTAGCAACATGAACGCAAACGAAGTGATTGCCAACCGGGCGAACGAAATCCTTGGACAGCCTCGCGGAACTCGCAAGCCGGTTCACCCGAACGACCACGTAAACCTGTGTCAGTCGTCGAATGACGTGATCCCGACGGCCATTCACTTGTCGGCGCTGATGGCGATCCATCAGGACCTGGAGCCGGCCCTACAGGAGTTGCACGACGCCCTGAAAGCGAAGTCTGTCGAGTTCTGGCCCATCGTAAAGACGGGCCGGACCCACTTGCAGGACGCGACGCCCATTCGGCTCGGTCAGGAATTCGAGGGGTACGCTGGCCAAGTCGAGCGCGCGCTCACCAGACTTGCCTACGCACGGACCGAACTGGGCGAAGTAGCACTTGGCGGGACCGCGGTTGGCACGGGCATCAATGCGCATCCGGAATTTGCGTCGAAAGCGTGCGCCCGGTTGACCGAGTCGGCGGGGGTGGCTATTCACGAAACCACCAACCATTTCCAGGCTCAGGCGACCATGGACGCGACGGTTGCGGCGAGCGGCGTCCTGAACACGATTGCGGTGAGCCTCATGAAGATCGCAAACGACCTTCGGTGGCTCGGTTCCGGACCACGGGCAGGGTTGTTCGAAATCCTGCTTCCTGAGGTCCAGCCCGGTTCGAGCATCATGCCGGGGAAAGTAAACCCTGTCATTGCTGAGGCGCTGATCCAGGTGTGCGCCCAAGTAATGGGAAACCATCAGGCGGTGACCCTGGGAGGGCAGTGGGGGTTCTTTGAACTGAATACGATGATGCCGTTGATCGCCCACAACCTGTTGGGAAGCATTGACCTCCTTGCGTCTGCGTCACGCAATTTCTCGAGGCAGTGTGTGGCGGGGCTTCAGGCGACGGCCAACGGACCTGCGATGGTGGAGCGCGGACTTGCGATCTGCACGGCTTTGGCACCTGAGATCGGATATGACGCTGCGGCAGCGATAGCGAAAGAGGCCTACAAGACTGGCCGGACCGTGGCTGAGGTCGCACTCGAGAAGACCGGGCTCAGCGCCGACGACCTCAAGCGCATCCTCAACCCTGAGTCGATGGTATTTCCAGGCTTGACCGGCGCACCGATGGGCGGATGAATATCGCGGGATGGAACCATCTAGGGGGTTGAAGGCAGGAATGGATGGGGGCGGTGATGTGGCGCACCAGCTGCCCCCTCGCGGGCACCTCGGAATGCCCTTTTCTTCGGTTTCCATCCCTGATCCACTGGCCGACGAGCACTTCATGCGACTTGCTCTCCTTTCAGGAGAGGAGGCATCCATTGCAGGAGACATGCCGGTAGGTGCGATCGCGGTTCGGAACGGTGAGGTGATTGCGAGCACTTTCAATATGAAAGAGGCAACCGGCGACCCGACTGCCCACGCAGAGATGCTGGCGTTGCGCTTTGCCTCGAGTGCACTAGGTCGGTGGCGTTTGCCGGATGTGACGCTATATTCCACGCTGGAACCGTGCACGATGTGTGCCGGCGCAATTGTTCTGGCGCGAATCGGCCGGTTGGTCTTTGCCACGCGTGATCCCCGAACGGGCGCTGCAGGCAGCGTCTTTGATGTTCTTGATCACCCGATGTTGAACCATCGTGTCTCAGTCACGCAGGGAATCCTCGCGGAAGAGGCAGCAGACCGGCTGCGCATGTTCGCTCGCGCCCTGCGCAACCGCGAGGCTCGCTCGGCCCACTTGCCGGACAAGTGACGGGATGGCGGGCCGATTGGCGACACGCGGAGTGACCGCCCTGATCCGGGCGATTCGGTACCATTGCCCGGCACCCGGTTGACGGGGGTACGTGGTCGCCCGGAGGGGTGTCTGAGTGGTTGAAAGAGCTCGTCTCGAAAACGAGTGGGTGTCACAGCCTCGTGGGTTCGAATCCCACCCCCTCCGCCGGACGTTTCGCGTACGCCCAGTCGGTGCACCGCCGGTGGCCCGGCGGGTCTGGAATGCCCCAAGTCAAGTGTGACCGGGCAGGCGCCAGACGCTACGGAGGGATCGCATAGTTGGTCTAGTGCGCGCGCTTGGAAAGCGCGTATACCGCAAGGTATCGAGAGTTCGAATCTCTCTCCCTCCGCCCCACTTCACTTCATTGTTTGCTGCTTGTGAGTACGTTTGGAGCCGATCCAGACTACCGTTTGACGATCGAAGTACCGCCTGAAACGGTCAGCAGACCCTCCTTTATTGCGATTGCACCAGTGCCGGGGTAGACTCGACATGATCGTGCTAGGCGGGGAGCTAGCGGTGCCCTGTACCCGCAATCCGCTATAGCGGGGCTGAATTCCCTCTCCCGGCGCTGACGCGTGTGTGTGTGGTCCATTGGGTCGACGTTGATGGTTGGGTCTTGCGCGGCAGGTCCCCGTGAACCCCGTGAGGTCCGGAAGGAAGCAGCGGTAAACGGAGTGGCCTGGGTGCCGCAAGGGCGCCTGGCCTGAGTAGGTCCACGGTTCTACGCGTACATTCGGAACGTCAAAAGAGGGTGCACGATTGCTTTCATTCGCGGGGCCGCATTCTTGATGATGAGTGGCAGGGCCCACGTTTCGAGCGGAGATGGCGAGTTTCGCCCTGCTTTCACGGGCCAAGTCATACGAGACTTAACCGGACAACCGGAACGGAGTGCCCGTGGCGCAGATAACCCTCTACAACAAGTGGCGACCACGAACATTCGCAGATGCGAAGGACCTGCCGCTGGTGGGTCAGGAAGCAATCGGTCGGACACTGAGGCAAGCCATTGTCCGGAACCAAATTGCACACGCCTACCTCTTCTGTGGCCCGCGAGGCACCGGGAAGACGTCGGCGGCCAGGATTTTCGCCCGGGCGGTCAATTGCCAGCGGGGCCTCCAGGGTGAACCGTGCAACCAGTGCGGGAACTGTACGGCGCTGCTAGACGGTCGGCAGTTGGACTTGCTGATCGAAATTGACGCGGCGTCGAACCGAGGAGTTGACGATGCCCGCCTGCTCCGGGAGCGACTGCTTCAGCGTCCCGGCGGTGACGGCCTGACTGGTCGGTACAAGGTCTACATCATCGACGAAGTTCACATGCTCACCAAGGAAGCATTCAACACACTTCTCAAGAGCCTTGAGGAACCTCCCCCGCACGTCATCTTCATTTTGGCGACCACTGATCCACAGGAGGTCTTGCCGACCATCCTTTCGCGGTGCCAGAGGTTTGACTTCCGGTCGGTTGCCCTTGAAAAACTGGTGGGGCACCTTGAGCACGTGGCCATGGTGGAAGGGTTTGCCGTCGAACCGCGTGCGCTAGAGGCGTTGGCGCGGGCGGCGAGAGGTGGATTGCGGGACGCGATCAGCCTGCTCGATCAAGCAATGGCGTTCGGCGGTGAGCCTGGCCTTGATGGCGAGCGACGAATATCGACATCCCAGGTTGACGCGATGCTCGGGATTTCGCGGCTTGATGCAGTCACTCAAGTGGCGCGTGCCTTGGGTGACCAGGATCTGGCTTCGGCGCTACGCGCCAGCCACCGGGCCCTGAACGGCGGCGCGGATGTACGGGCCTTCAATCGGCAAGTTGTCGACTTCCTGCGCGGCGTAATGCTGACCCTGGGTGGTGCCCCGGAAACGCTCGAGGTGGATGTCGAGACCAGGGACGCGATCGGCCAAGTTTCCCGGACTTTCACGCTGGGGAGGGTCATTCGGGCGGTCAAGGGGCTTTCAGGACTAGACGCGTCGCTCCGAACCCGAACGGTCGACGCGACCTTGGTGTTCGAGGTTGCGCTTGCCGAAGCCATTGATACACCTGCGGGGGCACCTACAAGTTCTCCTCCCGCGCAGCCGCCGAACCAACTTCTGGCGCAACGGGCCGACCCTGCTTCTCCCGACTGACGCCCGGAGAGGCCAGGCCAAGCGAGAACCAGCGTCAAGCCGGCCCCCGCCGA
>BJHB01000267.1:0-4889 GCA_014191415.1 Chloroflexota bacterium | reverse complement strand
CGCTACCCCAATCGCAGCAACGGTAGGCCCGTGGCTCTTCGCGTCTCGCCAGACTTGGTCCACGACCGCCAAGATGCTTGCGGTGCCGCCCTTGTTGCTGGTTGGATCAACCGGACCACGGGCACGAGCACTCAAGACCGGCGGACTGCCCGAATTCGCTTCGACGAGACCCGCTGCAACCTTGGTCCCGCCGATGTCAACACCTATCACTCGCATCCCGGCACTCCACACACTGTCCTAGCGCTCCGCCCGGTGATAGACGACTTCCCCATCAACGATTGTCAGGATGCAACGTAGGTCCGATCCGTTCCGATCCGGGAGCGCACCGCCTAGGCGCGCACCTGGGACAGGAGCCAGAACGCACAAATCCGCATCAAATCCCGGAGCAATCCGCCCCTTGCGGTCACCGAGTCCGAGCTGGCTGGCTGGCACGGTGGAGGCCATCCGGGCCGCATCCGCGAGCGGAACACCCCCTGCAGACGTCAGTACCGCAATGTTCCGGTCAGCCGGCGACCCACTCCCCGCCAGGTTGCCCGTTTCCGACCAGCATCCGAGGTCGTCCCGGACTTCAAACGACCTGCCGGTAGCGCCATCCTCATACCGCCCGGGAGCAAGTCCACCCCATCGGGTCGCATCGGTGACCAACGCCACCCGGTCCGATCCTTTGGCGCGCCAAAGCACTTGCTGCATGAGCGGATGCACGTGGGCACCGTCTGCGATCAGTTCGCAGATCACGCGGTCGTCAGTCAGCAGCGCACCAACTGCACCCGGAGTTCGGTGGTGGAGTGGTTGCATTCCATTGAATGTATGCGTCGCGTGCCTCGCGCCAGCGTCGATTGCCTCACGAACCAACTCTGGCGGCGCCGTCGTGTGTCCCACTGAGACCACTACCCCGGCACCAGCCAGTCGTGAGATGAACTCAAGCGCGCCTGGAAACTCAGGCGCCGCCGAAACGAGGCGGATTGAACCACCAGAGAGTTCCTGCATCCGGGCAAAGTCATCCCACTCGGGAAGGATGGCGCTTCGTCCGCTGGCACCTCTCGCACCCCAGGCTACCCAGGCATCCCAGTTCAGCCACGGTCCCTCGATATGCATGCCTAGTGACCTTGCGCCTCCGGTCGGCAAGCCTGTGAGGCTGCCAAGTCCCGGAAGCCAAGATGTCATTTCAGTCACCCAAGGGGATTCTCCGCCAGACAATGTCTCTGAAACAGGCGCCCGTCCGTAGTTTCCTACGGTCATCAAGAGACCGGTACAACCACTCTCTGCGCGGCGACGGAGGATCAGCGTCGCACTGTCGGGGCCATCGACGTACCGTTCGCCCCAACCGCCGTGGGTATGGACGTCGATGAACCCTGGCATCAGGGTCGCTTCCTCACCCAGGTCGATGACTGTCGTACCAGCGAGGATGGCATCGCGTTGGGGGCCGCGCCTGGGGATGAGTGACATAATGCGCCCGTTTCGGATCGTCACGCCGGCGAGGTCCGGGGAGAGGTCCGGAGTTAGTACCGTGCCGACGATCAGTGACAGGGTGTGCGTGGCAGTCGATGTCGTGTTCATGATGGTGGCACTCTACCGATGTCGGTCAAGCGGGGCTACCTCAGTGTCGGACACTCGCGAAACTGGCGAGAAATGCCTCCGGCCATGGTGCGCGAGGTCGGAAGTCATCCAAGTCAGCATGGGTGCGGCCGGACAGATACCCTGTCACCTGCATGGCACGCCCGCTGGGTTTGACCGTCCCCGCCGCCTCGGATGCCTGATTTTCCAAATGGCCACCGGGTCGCCGCGGGTTAGCAATCATTGAATGGATGAGTTCTCATGAGCGTTGGAACAGGACCTAATCGCCCAGTGCGTGTCGCAGTGGTAGGCGTTGGCGTCATGGGGCGCGACCACGTGCGCAATGCCCGGGCACTCGTGGCAGCAGCTGGCAACGATGGTGGCCTCCTCAAACTCGTTGGCATCGCCGATATCGACCATGAACGCGCGGAGGCACTCGCCAAGCATCCCACCGATCACCACGCGCCGGTCCTACCTGCGTTCGAGGACTTCGAGGCAATGTATTCCGCAACGAAGCCGGATGTCGTTGTCATTGCCACACCCCATCCACAGCACGAGGAGGCAGCAGTTGCGGCGGCGCGAGCCGGGATCCATGTCCTCTGCGAAAAACCGATTGCGCACACGCCGGAATCTGCTGACCGTATCATTGCCGCGTGCAAGAATGCAGGGGTGATGCTCGGCATGGACTTCAATCAGCGCCTCGTACCCGCCTACATGAAGGCGCGCGAATTGATCCAGTCCGGTGCTCTCGGCCGAATCTATCGGGTCAACTTCATTGCTAGCGGGTGGTACCGCACCCAGGCGTACTACAACTCTGGCGGTTGGCGAGGCACGTGGGCCGGCGAAGGCGGCGGGGTCATCATGAACCAGGCTCCCCACCATCTGGACCTGTATTCATGGCTCGCAGGCCGCCCTGACAGGGTGAAGGCGACCGCACGTACCCGTATCCATGAAATCGAGGTCGAAAACACGGTTGGCGCCCTCCTGGAACACGGCGATGACCGCGTGGACACGTTCTACACCACCACCGCAGAGTGGCCTGGCAGAACTGAATTCCTCTTCAGGGGCACCCTTGGCACCCTTGAGGCCGTGGACGGGCGCCTCCGCCTCTACCGCATGGAGCGATCCCTGGAAGAGGAACTTCTGACCTCAGCACACGGCCAATCACCATCAGGTGCTTGGGAGGACGTTGACACCGATGAGTCTCCAAAAGGCACGGGCGCGCACCGGCTTCTTCTCGAACATTTCTGTGAGGCCGTTCGCGACGGTGATCCCTCAAAAATAGTGGCAACTGGCGAGGACGGTCTGCACGCGCTCGAACTTGGGAATGCGATGTACCTCTCCTCCCATTTGGATGAGACCGTCACGATGCCGATTTCCCGAGAAGCGTATCGGGAATTCCTTCAGTCAAAGATCGCTGAAGTCGCAGCAGCCGGTTCCCGAAAGCGTGCCGGGCACGTGGAGTTCAAGGGTGGCGAAATCCCCCCGTCGGTCTAGGGGAAGCTTTTCCAGTCCGCGCGCGAGGCACAATTCGTCATCGCGCCCACTCTTGTTTAGTGTGTTGAAGATTGGCGCGAACGCAAGGAGAGAACAGTGAAGATCACAGCAGTCGAAACGATCGTCCTGCGCGTGCCGGACGTCCTCGCAATCAACGACAGCGCGCAGGACGCCATTGTCATCCGTGTCCACACTGACGCTGGCATTACCGGCGTGGGAGAGGTGGATTCATCGCCGGAGGTCATCCGCGCAATCATTGATGCGCCGAAGTCACATCGTGTCTGCACCGGTCTCGCTCAAACGATCATCGGAGAGGATCCGTTTGACATCGAGCGTCTGTGGGAGAAGATGTACCGCGCCTCGGTGTGGTTCGGCAGACGAGGTGCTGCAATCCAGGCGATGAGCGGCATTGACCTCGCCCTCTGGGACATCAAAGGCAAGGCTCTGGGACTGCCTCTCTACAAGCTCTTTGGCGGAGCGCTCCAGAAGTCGGTTCCAGCCTACGCAAGTGTGTTGATGCCAGAGACACCGGACGCTGCTTTCGCCGAGGTTGCGCGTTGGCGTGCGAAAGGCTTCAAGGCGATCAAGCTCGGCTGGGGTCCGATGGGGTTCGATGTCGCCCACGACGCCGCATTGGTCGAGGCTGGTCGCGAGGCGGCCGGTGATGCGATGGAACTGATGATCGACTTAGGCTTCTACCCGGGTCCGGATCTTGACCTGGGTTGGGATGCTTCCCGTGTGCTCGATTTCGCGCGTGCGATCGAACCATTCCATCCATACTGGCTTGAAGAGTTTCTCCCGCCAGACGATCTTGTGGGGTTTGCACGGGTAGCGGCCGGCACGACAATCCGAACCGCTGCGGGAGAGAACTGCATGGGACGGTACGAGTTCCTCGACCTGATGGACCGAGGCAATGTAAGCATCGTGCAACCAGATGTCACCCGATGCGGTGGCCTGACAGAGGCGAGGCGAGTCGCGTACCTGGCCGCCGACAGAGGGTTGCCGTGCATCCCCCATGCGTGGAGCACCGGCCTCATCAAGGCCGCGTCGATGCACTTGATCGCATCAATTCCAAATGCTCGCTACCTGGAGTACGCGCTGCCCGAAACCCCGATGAACCTTCACCTGTTTGGAGGGCTTGGCATTGAGGTAGACGAAAACGGCATCGCCCACGTGCTTGAAAAGCCAGGAATTGGCGTGGAGCTTGACGAGGCTGTCGTGCGCCAATATTCCGTGCCGGGTGCGGGATCCTCCATAGGTTGACCCCAAACGCCCACGATGTGTGCCTGGTGGGTGCACGTCGTGGGCACTTTGGGTGAGCCTGACCTACTGGGCGTCGCGGGCGTGCTTCCAGGCGACGTCGGCTGCGGCGTACGCTGCCTCTTCTGGCATATGCGATGACGAGGCCTTCCAAATCGCGAATAGACGGTCATACTCGGCTCGCGCGACGCGCGTCTGCTCCCACGCGTGTTCAGCTGCCTTGAACTCGGGCATCCCAGCGCTGGCATGTTCCCAAGCACCTTCAGTTCGGTCACGTTCAGCGCGGACGCGTTGTACTTCTGTCATGCGTGACCATACGTGTTGCCCGCGGGTATCGCACTCAATTGCGAACATACGGCCCGGTCGGTAGGGTTCATCCGGTGGAAGAGATCGGGCGTCCTGACGTGCGTTCGCGTGAAGCGTGGACCAACTGGTACCTCGCGTGGACCTCATGGCAGATTGCCTCTGAAGGAATGCCCGAATACGAGATATTCAAGCGAGCGCGGTCCTCTTACGAGACCCTTTCAGCGCGCGAGGACCGTCCCGAGACGAACGGTCAGCACTCTTGGGCAGACCTA
>BJHB01000266.1:0-4902 GCA_014191415.1 Chloroflexota bacterium | reverse complement strand
ACCGAAGCTGGACGCGCTGATCGATGCCATTAACAGCAAGGATGCCGCCAAGATTGCGACCACGAAGAAGGAACTTCAGCAAGAGGCTGACAAGTCCGACGAAGCGGTCCGCGCGTCAACCGGCCAGGCTGCCAATCAGGTCAACGCAGCGCTGAACAACATTCGCCTTGCCGGTATGTCAAACGACATAAAGACGCTTGAGCGAGCAAAGACATTGCTGGAAGACGCAATGAAGTAGTGCCTGAGCTGACCCGGGCTCCACGCATCAGATGGCGCTTGCCTCTGATGCGTGTGGTTCCTAAAGTGATACGGGGGACGTCTGGAACTTGGGTGCCTTTTCAAGCACCCGGTTCGGATGCGTCGATCTTGGCAGCGAGTTGGCGAGCATCGGGGTTGATTGAAACTGCCCGGTGCACTTCACGGATCATGGTTTTGACCCTAGTGATCTCGGCATGTGATCGAGGGTCCAGTGGGTCCTGCGCAATTGCGCGAGCGAGCTTACCCCGGTATTCAACGAGGCGACGGAGCCGGTCCAGAACGATCCGGTAGGGACTATCCTGCGGGACTGAAATCGGTTCGTCGATTACCGGTTCGGCCGTGGATTCGAAAAGTGCGACCATTGAGTTGGCTTTCCTGTGTGTCCGAAGTACGCCCGGAGGCCCGAGACCCTTCGACAATCCCTCAGTCGAAATGTGGTCAGGGGCGCTAATCCGGGCGTGCGATAGATCAGTTTGATTGACTGTAACGAATCACCTGTGCAGGGGATGGCACATCTATGAGTTGCACCCCAGAAAGACCGCCGCGATTCGCCGCCAACGCCGTTCGAAGCGATTTCAGCTACGAACGCGCCATGTGATGCGACCGCGTTTCAGGTCGTAGGGCGAGAGTTCCACTTGCACACGGTCGCCGATGCCGACCCGAATGTAATTCTTGCGCATCTTGCCACCGAGATGTGCAAGCACCTGGTGGCCTCCGTCGAGTTCAACCGTGAAAAACGCATTTGGAAGGGTTTCCTTGATGACCCCGTCCATAACGATCTTCGTATCGTCAACCCGACCTTGCCGACCACCCGCCTGGGGCTGCACCATCCGTACGCCTCACTCCAGCCCGCTCGTCTTGGTGCGGGACTGTCCCTGACCTGTCATTCAATCACATGGTTTCGGTTTGGAATGCATTCCGACCAATCAATGAATGGTACCCCCTTGCGATGGTGTTCGTCACGCCTATAATTTGAAGGCGCTGGTGCTTTTGAAGGGTCCCGAAGACTAGTTCAAATCTGCCGGGGTCGGTGTGACTGATGTCGGACCGGTCGAGAGGGTCGCCCATGCCCAAATACATCGAACTCAGTGAAGACGAATCGTGGGCGATTGACCTCATGGTCCGTCATACGTACGCCGAATCGGGCTCAGTCATCGGCCAAGGCCTGCTCCTGAAAGTCATGAACCTGATCCTCGAGTTCGAGGATCGTCGTGGTACCCCGACATCACCAGTGGCCTTGCCGATGGCGGTTACTGAGGAGGAGTGCTGGGCGCTCGATCATCAGGTTCGGTGCGATCTGACCATCAACAACAAGAATGTGGGGCGTGGCCTCCTCGTGAAGGTGTTCCGGACACTGACCGCCTTTGCAAACGAGCGAGACGCAACTTCCGGTGTGGCGTGGCTTGACGACCTTACGGCACGGTTGCCGGGAAACGATGGCGGCGACCCTCGGGATGGACATGATGGGTCGGGTCCGAGTGGCCGTCCCGGCGGCGGGAACCGCCTCGATGGGTCCCATGACAGCCCCGGCGATAAAGACGATGGTGCGAGTCCGCCCCTCCCCCGAAGCAAGTGACTACTGATCGGGAAATTCCATCTACGTCAGGCGATCTCATTCCGATGCGAGCGATTTTATGGGGGAAGAATTTGCCGCGGCGCTTCCCGCGCGACTGCGGACTCAGGGCAACGCGACCCGAGTAGAGTTCGTGCTTGAAGCGCGATCCACTCTGATTGGCCGGTCACCCCAGTGCGACATTCAGGTCGACGAGCCACTGGCGTCACGGCGACATGCAGAGATCATTCGTGAACCTTGGCGATATGTGATAAGTGATGCGGGAAGCCGGAATGGCACCCTCGTGAACGGTGAAGTCCTGATCGGCGAGCGAGAGCTCCGCCATGGCGATGTGATCCAGGTAGCCACAACCAGGTTGCAGTTTGACGACCCGAACGCAACCATCGTAGAGGCATCGGGTCTTCCGCGAGCTAACCTGTCTGTGTGGGTCAACCAGCAGTCTGGAGAGGCATACGCGCACGGCAAGGCGCTCGAACTTGCGCCCAAGGAGTTGGCGTTCCTGACGCTTCTGTTCGAACATCCGGGGGTGATCTGTGACCGCGACCAGGTCGCACTCACGGTCTGGCCGGAGTATGGCGGACGTATCGGGAGCTACAACATCGAGACCCTTGTCAGCCGGCTCCGCCGGAAACTCGAGCACGCGGGCGCGTCTCCCGATCTGATCGTGACCGTCAGGGGTCGGGGCTACCGGCTTACAAATCCTGATGCGTCGCCGGCTGGTGCCGCGCCGTAATGCGCGCCCGGTTTCGGTTCGGGCACTGCAGCACGGGTCGACTAGACGTTGGCATGGGTTTGCGGTATGGTTGTCGTGAGGTTTTGGACACGCTGAGCCTTGCGTAGCTGTCGAACGGTGAGAACCAGTTCGTGGACGCAGGATCGGCGCACTCCACTCCAGGTTCGATACACCGCTGGTAACGGCCAGGGAACGATCTTGCGCGCCAAGGAGCGGACAGTAATGTCCCGCTTCCGAGTGCAGTGGGACCAGTCCCCGGACCCGGTACCAGCGTCCGGTGAGGCAGCGCCAGGCGGCTTCGGGATCCCTCCCGTAAGACCGCGCCGCGGAACGCCAAGCCGGATGCTCGCCGTTCAGGCGGTGTGGGGTCGAACAGTTCCGCGGCCGGTACCTGAAGCCCACCAGGTGCGGTCGGGCGCTGCTGGGTGGGCGTTCGTGTGCTGTTTGATGGCACACAACTACCGTTGTTACATTGGTATTCCTTCGTACCCGCCTTTGGTGGTCGTTGGCTTACCTTTGCTGTGGCATGCGTACTGACTTTGACCTGCCAAACATGCAGGTGAGCGCCAGTTTGCGTTCCGCGGTTCGTGACATTGGTGGGGCAACGCAGAAAGGACCAGCCCCAATGCTTCATCTTGTCATCGATGGTTTCGTCGACGACGCCGCCGTTCTCGGACAGGTGGAACCGATCTTCGACCTGTTGAACGAGTTGCCCGGCATGATTGAAATGACCAAGATCACTCAACCACATGTTTTCCGTTACCACGGTGTGGTTCCAGATGACTGGGGGGTGACTGGCATGGTGATCATCGCTGAAAGCCACATCTCGATTCACACCTTCCCGGAGCATCGCCGGTTCCACATGGACGTTTTCAGCTGCAAGACTTTTGACTACGCGCGCACCCTTGAGATCATCGACGGGCGTTTGGGCGTTGTCGAACGAGCTGCCGACGTGGTGCGCCGACCGGTAGTCGGTGAGCAGGTCGAGCGCGCGGGGGACATGCATTGGCGCATGACGCCGATGCCGCCGATGGTTGTCAGGGATGTTGCCGAGACCGCCAAGCTTCGAGCGTTGATCGGCGCCAGCTAACCACAGACCACACTGACTTGCTGCGAGGCTGTGATTGATGGCCGCGTGGTGGGCAATCCTGTTCCATTGTCGTCGCCCCGCCGCCTTGGTGGGGCTCTCTTTTTTGCGTTGTTTTAGGTGGAAGACCGCTCGGTGGAGTGAGGCAGGTAGCTTGATGTTTAGCTCTGCGCGCATTTTTGGTGGTCTCGAGGCTGAGCGATCAGACTATTGGACATCCCAATTCGTTATTGTTCCGGTGCCATACGACGCGACGACGACATATCGGTCCGGAACGCGTGACGGTCCAAGGGCAATCATTGACGCGTCCCTACAAATGGAATTGTGGGACCTCGAGCTTGGTTGCGAGCCAGCAGACCATGGCATTCACACCTTTCCCGAGGTGGAGCCTCACCTTGGCAGTTCGAAGCTGATGGTCGAGAGGGTCAGGGATGTGGTTGCTGGCGTGATTTCGGACGATAAGGTCCCGATCATGATTGGTGGTGAGCACACCCTTACCGCCGGTGCCGTGGAGGCGTGCGGAGCTGTATATCCAGATCTTGCGATCCTCTATCTGGACGCGCACGCTGACGTGCGGGACCCGTACTTGGGAGCGGAATGGAACCATGCCAGCGCCCTGAGGCTCTCGATCGGGGCAATACGGCGCGGTCGGGCGGTTTCGGAGGTGCCGGTGGTTGCGGTTGGTATCCGGAGCGCGGCGGCTGAGGAGGCCGACTACATCCGCGAGAACGAAGTGCGGGTGGTCCTTGCCCAAGAGGTCGCGGAGACCCGATACGGCGGAATGTCCGCTCGGGATCGAATGTGGGACGAGGTCCTGGAGAGGCTTGGTCCGAGAGAGACCCCGCTTTACATCAGTGTCGACCTGGACTGTCTCGACCCCTCAGTGATTGCCGCCGTAGGCACTCCCGAACCGGGCGGGCTGGACTGGTATGAGGTCACATCGCTCTTGCGTCGCGCGTGTGAACGGTTCAAGGTTGTCGGTGCCGATGTTGTCGAACTCGCACCTGACGAAGGGCCAGTTGCGGGAACATTTGCCGCCGCCAAACTTGTCTATAAGCTCGTGGGCTACATCGGGAACCGTACTCAGGTTGGGAGCTCGGCCTAGGAACTGGCCGAATTCGTTCTTGGAAAAATAGACAGGCGGACGGTGTCCTCGACACCATCCGCCCATTCTGGACTTCCGCCGAGTGATCGCTTGATCAGTCGACGCGAACGTTGACTGCGCGCTGGCCGCGTCCGCGTGTGTCCTGG
>BJHB01000265.1:0-4909 GCA_014191415.1 Chloroflexota bacterium | reverse complement strand
CGTGGTGACAATCGGCAGGCCAACGGCCTCTCGGATAGTTCGCCTTACTGGGCCGATTTTTTCGCCCGGCTCGCACGAAGTGAAACAGATCGAGTCGCGTGGTTGGTCGCTCACGACCGTTGCCGGAACGAGCCCAGACCAGATTATTCCGCATGTGGCGGAAGCTGACATCATCAGTGTTGTGGGCACATATATCCCGGCTCCGGTCATCGACGCGATGACCCGTGTTCGTGCGATCGCACGGCTTGGTGCCGGGACCGACCGGATTGATGTGGCACATGCCACATCCTGCGGCATCGTGGTCATGAATACCCCCTACTTCTGCGTTGAGGAACAGGCCGACCACACGATGGCGATGATCCTCTCACTGGCTCGCAAACTGCCTCTCTCTCAACGCGCTATCGAAGCCGGGGAATATGCCAGGGCGCGGGTGGCTTCGGCGACTAACCCGCGACTGAGCCGCACGACTTTGGGACTCGTTGGGTTTGGACGAAGTGCGGTCCACACTGCCAGACGGGCGCAAGGATTCGGCATGCGGGTCCTCGCGACAAGGCGAAACATGAGCGCCCCGACCGACGAGGCAGATTCCCTAGGCGTTGTTATGACCGACCTTGACACGGTACTTCGTGAGTCCGATTTCGTTTCCCTCCATTTGCCTCTTTCACGTGGGACGCGTCACATGATCGACGCCAGTGCCCTCTCCCGAATGAAGCCTTCCGCCTACCTGATCAACACGTCGCGTGGGGCACTCGTAGATGAACACGCGCTTGTCAAAGCACTTCATGCTGGACAGATTGCGGGCGCTGGACTAGACACGTTCGCAATCATCGAAGTGCTCGACGAATCCGGCCCCCCCGACGCCCATCCATTGATGCACATGGACAACGTCCTGCTGTCACCGCATGTCGCAGCGGGGTCTGACCGATCCTCCATTGATAGTGTGGATGCTGGGATCGAGAACATCGAGGCGATACTGGGCGGGTTCTGGCCGGTTCCCGAACACCGGGTGAACCCCGAGGTGGTTCCCAGGGTCCCGCTAATAGACCGTGAGGCAAGATGATCCGGGCAGCTGGCGCAAGCCAGGCTTGCCAGATTTCGCAGAGTGCGACACAAAAGGGATGACTTGAATGAACCTGTTTGACATGACGGGACGCGTCGGCGTCGTGACTGGAGCCGCCCAGGGGATGGGTAAGGCGATGGCGACAGCATGGGCCGAGGCCGGTGCGGATGTCGTGATCGTCGACCGGAACGCCGAAGGTCTGGAAGCGACCGCGTCGGATATCAGGGCCCTCGGGCGCCGTGCCGTCCCTTTCACCTGCGACTTAGCCGATCTCTCCCAGATAGACCTGCTTTGGGCAAAGGTTGACGCTGAGTTCGGGCGGGTTGACTGTGTAGGCAATGTTGCCGGCGATGCCCGCGCAGGTGCCCCGGAAACCGCGTCGATCGAGGACCTCCAGTTCACCCTCCAGTGCCTGGTGGTTAGCAAGTTCTACATGTGCCAGCATGCCGGGAAGCGCATGCTCGCCCAAGGGAAGGGCAGCATCATCAACATCGGGTCACTGGCGAGTGTCTCGGCTCTCGGTCGTGGGCATGCCTTCTATTCGATGGGCATGGGTGCGGTGGTCCAGATGACCCGGGAACTCAGTACCGAATGGGCAAGCGGTGGCGTGCGGGTCAATGCGATCCTTCCGGCACAGGTCGTGAATCCTGGTCTTCAGGAGCGCATGGATGCCGATCCCAACCTTGCTGGGCGCTTCTTGAGTGGCATTCCCGCAGGACGCCTTGGCACCCCGTCGGACATCAAGGGGCTTTCGATTTTCCTGGGGTCTGATGCGTCACCGTGGATCACCGGAGCGATCATCCCGATGGACGGTGGGAACCTCGCCATGAACGGTGGCGGGTCGGTCCGACCACCCGTCAAGCGACACGACTAGACTACGAGCGGCAACGCATCGCCGGAACGCGGTCCGGGCACTCGTGGGTGGGTGCCGGGAAGGGGAGACCTGTGGCCCACGACGTAACAATGCCCCGGCAGGGGTGGACGATGGAGACTGGCAGCATCGTCGAATGGTTGAAGCACCCCGGAGAGTTTGTCCGCCAGGGCGAGCAACTCCTGATCATCCAGAGTGACAAGGCAGCGAACGAGATCGAGGCTCTAGAGAGCGGCTACCTTTACATTCCGTCTGATTCTCCTGCACTTGGGGTTGAGGTGCCCATAGGCACTGTCCTTGGTGCTCTGCTGACCGAGGCCGAAGCCTTGGCACGGGGCTTGCCGATCATCGTTGCCGACGCGCATGCTCCGAAGGCATCGCCCCGTGCTTCCACCCCAAAGCTTGTTCCGGCGGTTGCCGAGGCGGGCCCGGTAACCGCATCTGCGATGACACGCACGCCAAGCGCCAACCGTGACGATGTCTCTCTTTATCGAGAGATGGTCCGGATCCGCAAGGTGGAAGAGGCGCTTGCCCGGTCACACCAGCAGGGGTTGGTGCACGGGGCATGCCATACATACGTCGGCGAGGAGGCAATCGCGACCGCCGTCTGCGCCCACCTGACAATCAAGGACACGATCTGGAGCACCCACCGGGGACACGGCCACGCTCTCGCCAAGGGAGTTACCGCTCGCGAACTGGCTGCCGAACTTTTCGGACGCGAGACCGGTTGTGCGGGCGGACGTGGCGGTTCCATGCACCTCTTCAAGCCCGAAGTCGGACTGATGGGTACCAGCGGGATTGTCGGTCCCTGCATCCTGCTTGCCACAGGTGCCGGGTATACATCCGCTCTTCTAAAGGATGGAAGGGTCAGCGTCGCATTCTTTGGTGATGGTGCTTCGAACAACGGCGCATTTCACGAGGGCTTGAACCTGGCCGCTGTCTGGAACCTGCCGGTCATCTTTATCTGCGAAAACAACCAGTACGCAACCGAGGTTCCGTACGCGACGGTCTCGAAGCAACCGGATGTCGCCCGCAAGGCTGACGGTTATGGGATGCCCGGGGTTGTAGTGGACGGCAATGATGTTCGCGCCGTCTGGGAAGCTGCCCGAGTGGCGGTAGAGCGTGCACGCGAAGGACATGGCCCTACCCTGATAGAAGCCAAGACCTATCGCACGCGTGCTCATTCCGAAGGCATGCGGGATGCCGGATACCGGTCGGTTGATGAGATTGACTATTGGAAGTCGCGATGCCCAATCCAGTACCTTCGCGCCCAACTCGTTTCCGAGGGGGTAGTGCCCGTAGCAACCCTTGACAGAATCGAACACGAAATCGAGGAGGAGGCTCGCGACGCCATCGCCTTCGCGACTGCGAGCGGTTGGCCGGACGGGTCAACAGCGGCGGATCACGTTGTCGGTTGGAAGGCTGGCGAACTGGTAGGAGGAGCGGTCAGATGACGGTCGAGACACGCATGGCCCAGTCGGCCGAACCCCGGATCGGCAGCCGCGAAATGACCTATGTCGAGGCCGGTCGTGCTGGCCTCGATGAAGAGATGGCGCGCGATTCCTCGATCTTCGTGGTGGGGCAGGGAATTGGCGAACGCGGAGGCAACTTCAACACCACGCTTGGTCTGTACGAGAAGTACGGGCCGGCGCGACTGCGGGACGTGCCGATCACCGAACGCGGTTTCGTGGGCATGTGCACTGGCGCGGCAGCCACCGGGTCGCGCCCAGTTGTGGACTTCATGTTCATCGACTTCATCCTCGATGCGCTGGGTGAGTTGATCAACCAGACCTCCAAACTGCGGTACATGACCCATGGCCGGGTGAAGGTGCCAATCGTGCTTCGCGGCTGCTTCGGCCTTGGCGGGGCTGCTGCAACCCATCATTCCGGTAGCTACTACCCGTTTTTCGCCCACCTGCCCGGGTTCGTGGTTGCCCTGCCATCCACTCCGGCGGACGCCAAGGGGTTGCTCAAGATGGCGATCCGCACCGACGACCCGGTGATCTTTCTTGAGCACAAGGGTTTGCTCAACAGTCGAGGCACCGTTTCCGATGATCCAGACCTGCTGATCCCGTTTGGCGTGGCATCTGTCCGGCGCCATTTGGCGGGTCATGGCAAGCGGGTGACTGTAGTTGCAATTTCGGGGATGGTGACCAAAGTCCTGGCCGCTGCCGACCGTCTCGCCGCCGAGGGAATCGATGTCGAGGTGATCGACCCCCGGACGATTGCGCCCCTGGACATCGGAACCATCATCGAATCAGTCCGGCGCACCGGCCGATTGCTGATCGTTGACGAGGATTACGCGCCGTGCGGGATCGGAGCCGAAGTGGCGGCGCAGGTCGTGTCGGATGCCTTCGATTATCTTGATGCGCCAATCAAGCGGCTGAATGCCAACTTTACCCACGTGCCGTACAGTCCACCGCTTGAGGCCGAGGTTGCGATCAGCATCAGTCAGCTTGACAATGCGATCCGCCAAGCCGTTCACGGCTGATTCAAAGTGTCGCTCTTGGAGATCACATGTACTACGAACTTCGCAGCTATGACATCAACCCCGACCGGATAGACGAGTACCTCGTCTGGGCAAGTACCAAGGCGGTTCCCTTTTTCAAGTCCAGGGGAATGCGAGTGATCGGTTTCTGGAGGGCGGTTGACACCGCTGAGGCCGAGTCCCCGCCGTCCGGGCCAGCGTCCACAACAAATGTGCACTGGATGATCGCCTGGGAGAGCGAAGCGGAGATGCGCTCGAAGTGGGCCGAGGTGCGTGCTTCGAATGAGATGACGGAAATCATGAAGGAGCGGATTGATCCTGAAACCGGTGGCCAGAAATGGCACCGTGTGGTTCGGAGTGCTCTGCTCGCGCCAACCGAGGCCTCACCGTTACAGTAGGGCTACGATCTGCCCCGGGAGTATCGCAACGGGTATCTTTCGGGGCGTGGCGCCGTGGCAACCTCCGTGGAGTTGCAGAGGGGCGTGCCCAT
>BJHB01000264.1:0-4912 GCA_014191415.1 Chloroflexota bacterium | reverse complement strand
GTAGAAAGAAAAATTGAAATTAAGGTACAGGATGTAGTACAAGTCGGGGTAGGTGATGTAAGCGACGTCGGAAAGAGGTACGAAGCGGGTGCGTCCGGCATTGTTGAACAGGATGTCGACGCCGCCGAGGGCATTGACCGTCTCGGCGACGAGATGCTTGACCTGGGCCTCATCGGAACAGTCGCCCTGGACAAGGAGAGTGCGAACGCCAAGGGCAGCACAGGCATCACGGGTCGCCTCGGCCTCGGCTTGCGAGCGCGAGTAGTTGATGACGACATCGGCACCCTCGCGGGCCAGCCCGATGGCCGTCGCTGCACCGATGCCGGTCGCCGAACCGGTGACTATTGCGACCTTGCCGGCCAGTCTTCCCGTACTCATCCCACGTTCCTTCCAGTGATCACCGCTGCCCCGCACCACCTGATGTATATTCGCTTCGCTTCGTGAACCTGCCCCGATCGGGCCCGGGCTGCGCGAGCGAGTGTACCGCGGAGTGGGTTCCTGCACTCCCGCCAGTCGCCCGCACGGGTCACGGCGGAAGCGAAGCGCATCTTCATCAGGGGCGATGGGGAGGGGCGGAAATGCGAGGGCCGGGAGGGATCGACATGGAACCGAACCAGATGCTTTCGGGCAAGGTAGTGATCGTGACCGGGGCAGCTGGCGCGATCGGCAAGGCAATCGCGATGCACCTCGCACTGGATGGTGCGCGCGTTGCGGTTGCAGACCTTCGAGTGGACGCGGCCGAGGCCGTTGCCACCGACATCCGCGCTGCCGGGGGTGATGCGTGGGCAACCTCGGTTGACGTGACGAAGGACGATGGGCCGTCGACGATGGTGGACGCGGTCGTTGGCCACTTCGGACGGCTTGACGCCATGATCGCGAACGCGGGAATCCTGACGATCAACCCCATTCTGGACATGCCGGTGGCTGAATGGGATCGCACTTTTTCTGTCAACACCCGCGGGGTCTTCCTCTGCTTCCAGGCGGCGGCCCGCCATCTGGTGAAGCAGGATGAGGGAGGCCGACTGATCGCGACCGCGTCGATCGCGGCGAAGATCGGGTCGCCGTATCAGGCGCACTACCAGTCCAGCAAGTCGGCAATCCTGGGGCTCGTCCGCAGCGCGGCGTGGGAGTTCGGACCGCACGGGATTACGGTCAACTGCTTCTGCCCCGGAAACGTGGATACGCCAATGTGGGACCTGATCGACCGTGAACGTGGCGGGCGCATGGGCAAGGCGCCGGGTGAACTCTTCAAGGAGGTCGCGTCGCGGTCCCCGCTTGGCCGCACCCAGGTGCCCGGCGACATCCCGCCTCTGGTGAGTTTCCTGGTGTCGGACGGCAGCCGCGCCATTACGGGGCAGTCGATCAACGTGGACAACGGCGTCGTGATGTTCTGACCGTTTGGAGACCGTGAGACACCGAGACCCCACCCCATCGCCCCTTGATGTGTATACGCTGCGCTTGGCCCATCGCCCCCTGATGTGTATCCGCTGCACTTGGCCCATCACCCCTTGATGTATCTGCGCTGCGCTTGGCCCATCACCACTTGATGTCTTTGCGCTGCGCTAACCGGGGAAACGGGAAGCGGTCAGGCACGGTCGAGCAGGCGGTCCAGGGCTTCCATGTCAATGGCTGATCCGGTGTGGAGGGCGCGCCGCTGGGCGATTGCTCCCGGCAGGTGCCACATTCCGGCGAGGACACCGCGAAGGCGCGCACGAGCCGCTTCGCCCCTCCAGTGACGGACGGCGTCACGCACGATGCGACCTTGTGACGACGCGATCGCCCGCCAGTGCCTTCGCAGGAGAGGGGCAGGCATGTCCCGCGCGAGGACCAGCAGGAAGTTGCGTCCGCACCAGTAACTTGGTCGCACCTGCCCACCGGTCGCGCTGACATGGTGGTAGACCCGCGCCTCGGGTACGAACCGGCACCGGTACCCAAGCAACTGGGCTCGCCAACTGAGGTCGATGTCCTCAAGGTAGGACACCAACCATTCATCGAAGCCTCCGGTCTCCGCCAGCAGTTCCCGCCGGTACGCTGACGCGGCGGCGCACGCGCCGAATACCCACGGTTCGGCGTCGAACCTGCCGTCGTCCTTGGTAAAGGCACCACGGTTCACCGGGATCCCTCCGGTGGTGTAGCCGTCACCGGCGGCGTGGAGATGATCGCGACGGTCGAACAGCAGCAGCTTGCTGGCGCAGAACCCGACTTCCGGTTCGGTCTCAAGCGGGGCAACCAGGGCAGCGAGCCACCCCGGTTCGGCCTCGGTGTCGTTGTTGAGAAGGACCACGATGTCCCCGGCGCTTGCCCGGATCCCAGCGTTGGCGGCTCCGGCGAACTTGCGGTTTCTGGGGAGTGCGACGACGTCGACCCACGGGTAAGTGTCGCGGACCCACTGGGCAGTGTCGTCAGGGGAGGCATCGTCAACCACGATGACCTGATCGGCCGGCCTGGTCTGGGATGCAACCGCGTCAAGGCACGGCACGAGGTACTCGCGTCCCCGGTAGGTCGGGATGACAACGCTTACCGAGAGCCTCGGGTGGGGGGTTCCCTCTCCCGATTGCGCGAGAACCTGGGAGGTCACCGGCAGCGGTTGGCGATGAGTGTCCGGTGCACCCGAGCATTCAGGTTCCGGGGATCCTTGCCCAGCTTGCAGGATCGCGATGCTGGCGACGGCGCAAATGAGGGTTGCGACTGCAAATACCGTGAGTTGACGGGCGGTCAGGGGCGCGTCGCTCAGGAACCAGAAGAGCGAGAGCAGCATCGCGGTGGCGAGGAACGGCAGTTGACGCCAGTAGGTGCCAGAGCGCAGGCGGTGTACCGGACGTGGGGAGATCCCTGGAGCCCGGTCGCTGCCTTGGTGCCGATCAGGGCCGTAGGTGGATTGCTTGACCTCAGGCATGGTGGCCCACTATCGGTCGCGTGTTCGTGAGCGGGGTCTCACCTGGTACGCGGGCATCCCTGACCGCATCTCGATGCGTGGAGTGCCGGGCCGGCAGGCAGGAGCGAACCATCCCCATTACCCCAACGCCCCCTGAAGCGAAGCGCATACACATCAGGGGGCGTTGGGGTGGGGTCTGTGTATGCGCTTCGCTCTGATGCACCTGGGACGACACAGAATCAACCCGCATCACATGTGTGAGGGGACGGCCGCGACAGAGATCGGAGCACGCATGATGCATCTACATGACCGGGGGGACGACGTTCATGCCATCGGCACCCCGCTGAACGTCAGTGCGGGCACCGATCAGGCAGGCACCGACCCACGCCCAGTCGTCCATCCGGATGAACCGTAAAGCGACTGCGGTGTAGAACGCCCAGCGCACGAGACCGGGCAGGAACGGGCCGAAGGCGGTCGTGATGAGGCCCGAACTTGGCCCGAGGCCGCCCGTGACCTGTCGCCATGAATGGGCGTCAAGCGAGGCAGTGGTGAGGTGATCCATTGACGCCTGGAAGGCACGGTCAAGCGACTGCGCCGCCGCGAAGACCCGGTGCTGCATGGCCTCGGTGGCGCGGACAGCGTCGGCGATCATCGGTTCCTCGATCGGCTCGAGGTGCCTGACCGCCACACCGGCAGCGCGTTCAACCCGCGCAAAGCCGGACGGGTCATCGGGAAAGAGAATCTCCGAGGCACAGCGCAGTGCCCCGGCAACGCGCGCACCGTCGGCCTCGCCAAGGGCGGAGTAGGCGACCGTCAGGGCAACCCCGGCGGCGATGAACCGTTGGGGAACGCCACCGTTCAAACCGCCCGTAGGGTCTGGACCAAAGTTTCCGGGACTTCCACCGATTCCGGGGGAGCGAAGCGTAGACACATCAGGGGGCGATGCGCCGGGGTTGAATGGCGTCGCGATGGCCTGCGCACCGGCAATCCCGAACGGGCCTTGCATGACCGACTGGACATGGAGCCTGACGTCTCCGGCGATGACGACAGCCAGTCGGGCCACCTCGTCACTGCGCAGCAACTGTTCCCCGGCACTGGTTTCAGACGCGTCCATCATTCGTAGATGCTACTACCCGGAACCGGAAATGCTGTCCTGATAGAAGCGCATACACATCAGGGGGCGATGGGGTGGGCCGGCCCCCACAGCTAGCCCGTCCCAGGTTCGACGGGAGACGGAAGCGTGGAAGGAGCAACGACGCCGCTGACGGGATCTATTGTCATGAGCATTGCAATGCCCAGCGCGGTAAGTACCGCCCAGACGACGCTTCCTCCGATTACCTCGGGTGACCACCCAAGACCGCGGTAGACGGCATCAGTGCCGAGAACGCCGATCCAGAGAACAAGGGCAAGCAAGGCCGCGAAGACCCTGAACACCGTGGGGCGGGCAGGGGCGGGATCGAGCTGGCGTATCGCGACGTCGCCAAATAGTCCGGCGAGTGCCTGCGGCCAGATCAGGTGTGCCTGTTCGAAGGCGCCAATACCGCTCATGAGCGTCGCGACCAAGCCGAACACGATGGTCACGGTACCGAACGGCGGTCGCCACCGGGGCAGTAGCCAGAGGACGCCACCGATCATCACGGCGGTCATCACAAGCATGCCGGTGACGCCGGAAGTGATGTACGAGGCACGCACATCGCCACCGTTCGCAAATCGGGAGAAGTAGATCGCCTTGACGATGTGATACGGACGAAGCGGGGTCCAGAGGTACATGAAGAAGAATGCGATGACCGAGACGGTAAGGGTCGTGCTCAGGATCACCGGCAGGAACGAACGGATCGTCTGCCCCACGCGCGGTGACGGGCCTCGCCATGCTGCGCGCAGTGGGGCGGCCAGGATGGTGACCAGCCCAATGGCAAGCAGGAGGTGGGTGGGGCTGAATAGGGCGTCAATCCCCTGTTCGATTCCGAAGAACAAGTGCCACATCATGTCGCCGATGCCACCGGTGCCGAAGAGGAAGACCCCGGCTACACCCCAACC
>BJHB01000263.1:0-4920 GCA_014191415.1 Chloroflexota bacterium | reverse complement strand
AGCCACGCACCAAACAGGACGCTGACCAGATCGTGCCACCAGGCGGTCGACCACGACTGCGCGGTAGTCGGACGAACCCACAATCGCCAGATGACGCTGGGCCGGAACGGCGCAGTTGCAACAGACCCCGAAACCGGTAATTCGGTCCTCGCTTGACCAGTCAGGATTGCGATGGCAAACCTCTCGCACGGGTACCGGTTTGGCGGGCATCAGCGAAGCGCATACACATCAGGGGACGTTGGGCGTAGCGAAGCATAGACATCAGGCGGGCTTTGTGAGGAACGAACATATAAAAAAAGGGGGAGACGGGGTGGGGTGGGGTGAGAGCGCAGCGTGGGGTGGGGTCACCCGACCGGGCTACGGGGTCAGGTTGCGGAGATTCGGGCCAGAACCGACACCTTGCTTGCCCATGGCAACGCTCAGGAAGTACGAGGATGACCCAATGGCATCACTCGCCCTGCCCATCGCTGCGACGGCTTCCGTGTGATCACCGCCCCGAAGCAGTAGTGCCTTCGCTTCTGCAAAGAGGGCGACCGCCTTGCGGAGATTGACCCTCGCGCGCATGACATTACCGTGAACGTCATCATCCGGATAAGGCAGGTCCGTATCAGCATGTGAGGCGGACGCGACCCCGTGATTCGAGACAGAACTCACTTTTGCACCCTTCCGTCAATCATGGCGCCCAACAATTTCCGGGCCAATGGATGACACGAATCCAAATCGAGGTGGATCCCAGCGAATGAATGGAATGATACCGGCGGCGACCAACCACAACCCTGCCCGAGCGAAGCGTACAGCCACACGGGCGACGGGGTGCGCCAATCGAAGCGTATTCACATCAGGGTGCGGTGGAATTAGCAAAGTGTAGCGAGGCATAGAAATCAGGCGGGCTTTGCGAGCTTGCGAGCATATAAGTACGGGTGGGGTGGGGTGGAAGAGCGCAGCGTGCGGCTGGGCTGGGTAGCTCTCAGTCGCCACTCCCATCGAAAACGACCGACCACGCGTCGCGAAATTCGGCATCGCCGCCAAAGGCGCCCACTGGGTCAGGCACTTCGGCCCACGGGGACAACTGGTAGGTGTTCCCGGTTTCAGACCACGATAGCCACCACCGGTGCACCCGACCGTCACGTCCGAGGACGTAGCCGCTTACGGCCTCCACACGCCCCGGGAGGATCATGCCCTCGGATTGCACCAGGAAAAGGGCACGCCCCGGTTCGATGCCCATCCCATCAAGGAGATGATCGATGATCACGCGGCTCGCATGCGATCCGTCTGGGATGCCATCAGGCGTCATCGACGGTACGTGCTTTCGGGCAGAAGGACGACATAGCGCTCACCGTTGTCCGGGCAAAAGTGTGTGGTGATGCGACGGAGGTCCTCGGTGACACTGGTGAAACGGTTTCCCGAAGGATCGTAGAACCCGCGTCGTCGAACGTTCGCGGTCCGATCAATGTACGTGAATGGCCGCCCGGCGCGGATAGTGTCCCGGGCACTGCGGTCATAAGCGCCAGTGTCCGGCCACGGACCTTCACTTCCGTGCTTCCCGAAGTGGTCGGCAAGCGCACCGGGCGCCCAGGTGGCATCACGCGCAATCCGCGCGACATCAACGAAAGTCCCTTGGGAGGCTATCGCGGTCGGACTTCCAACGACAGCAGCTGCCGTAGTCCCGGGATCCGCGGGTGAACAGGCTCCGACAAGCCACGCAAGCCCCAAGGCGAACAGGTACCGCAATAGTGACACCGGAAACATTGACGACAGAAGCGTAACGCGGTGCGCTACGGTACGCGGATGTCGGAACCGACCTCGCCAACCGCCGTGAATGCGGTCGGATGGCCACCCGCGGGACGAGGCTTCCGGTCCCGCGCCGGATGGCACCTCGCCAGTGTGGCGTCAATGCACGCGGTCAGCGATGCCCTGTTCGCGGGCGTCTACCCTCTCCTGCCCCTCATCGCCAGCGACTTGCACCTGAGTTACGGACAGGTTGGTGCGGTCAAGGCAATCCTTGGTGGAGCCTCAGCCCTGTTGCAAGTCCCGGCCGGGATGCTCGCCGAAACCGTCGGGGAACACCTGCTGCTGGCCGCAGGCACTGGCGCCGTTGGCCTGGGCTTGATCGCCATGGCAGCCACTGCAACCTTCATCCCGCTCCTCATCTGGACCGCCCTGGCAGGTATCGGCGGAAATACGCAGCATCCTGTGGCAAACGCCCTGGTTTCGCGCCTGTTCGGTGATGCGAGGCGGCCCCAGGCGATTGGCACCCTGAATTTTGCTGGGGACATCGGAAAGATTGCGGCCCCGTTCATCGGCGGACTGGGTGCCTACTACTACGGTTGGCGCGGGGGAGTGATCGCCCTGGGGATCACCGGTCTTGTGTTCGCGATCGTCTATGCATTGGCGGTGCCCGTGACGCGAGGATCGGTGGCACAGGCCATGCGCGACCAGTTCGCTGCGTCGACACCGGGTGCCGTGACACGCCATACCCATTCGATCTGGCACCGGGATTCTTGGAGGTTTCGAGCGTGGGGGATCCGGAACCCGGGTGCGTACGGCGCCTTGACGGCAACGGGCATGCTTGATGCAGCTGCCCGGGGAGCGGCCCTGGCGCTACTGCCGTTCGTCTTCGACCGCGCGTCGCTCACACCGGCGGAAATCAGTGTTGCCTTCGCCGTCCTCTTTGGCGCCGGTGCGGCGGGCAAGTTCCTGTGCGGTCCGTTGGCGACGCGGGCCGGACCAACGGTGACGATCATGGTGACCGAGATCGTGACGGCGTCGGGCCTGATCCTCATCCCCTTCGCGCCAAAGGCCGCGATCCTGTGGGCAATCCTGCCGTTCGGGTTCTCCCTCAACGGCACGTCGTCGGTTCTCTACGGACTCGTGGCTCCGTTCGTTGAGCCGGATCAGCGGGGTCGCGCGTATGGCCTTTTCTACACCAGCACCCTGCTCGCAACCGCGTCCGCTCCCGTCATCTATGGCGCCATCGCCGATATCGTGGGGTTGACCGGTTCATTCGCGGTCCTCGGCATGATCACCCTGGCGATCGTCCCGCTCGCGCATCGGTGGCGCCGGGCCTTCGACGGCGCAGACCACCAAGCGGCCACCACATAGGGAGACGCGAGCGAAGCGCATTCCCACCATGGGGCGATGGGGAGGGAGGGTTTCCCTCGGGCGCAAGGGTTCACGACGTGATCGTGGCAACAAGCGCCGTCCCGTTCCGCGCAAGCGTGTAGACCGCGAGCGAAAAGACCAGTCCGGCGAAGGCCCGACGGAGGTGGCGTTCAGGCACGCGTCCCGACAAATGGCCACCGGCGACGACCCCAACGATGCCCGATCCCCCAAGCAACGCCACCAGAACCCAATCGATGCCACCGAGACCAGTATGGGCAGCCAGTCCCCAGATGGAGTTCAGGGTGATCGCCATCATCGACGTTCCTGCAGCCATGCGCATCGGCACGCCGAGCACGGTCACCAGGGCTGGCACAAGCAAGAACCCTCCCCCAACACCAAAGAGCCCGGTAAGCGTTCCGACGCAGAGGCCGACGGCCACCACCTTGAAAATATACACGGGCGTAAGGATCAATGGTGCAGGTTTCGCCGACTCGGATCCGGTTCCGCCACGGATCATGCTGGTTGCTGACGCAAGCATGATCAGACCGAACAGGCCGAGGACCACGACTTCGGGGGTCCGGTGGTTCATCCATGCCCCGGCAAACGTGCCAAGGATGCCTCCAACGCCAAGAACGACGCTCACTCTCGGAAGCGCACGGCGCACGCGCGATGCCTGCAACGCCCCGACCGAGGCATTCAGGCAGGTCACCGCGATGCTCGTTCCGGTGGCGACAGGCACCGGAGCGCCTAGCACGTAGACGAGGACCGGCAGGGTCAGGATTGCGCCACCTGCGCCAAGTGTTCCCTGAACGACGCCGATCATGCCGCCGAGTGAGACCGCAACCACGGCCATCCAGAGATCAGGAAACATTGTGTTGGGGTTCCGTCAAACTGGCATCGCCATCACCGCCGCGATTAGTGATTGATGGCCGCAGTCGCCCTTTCGGATCGACATGGCGCGCCAGGCACGAGGCCAACAAAAGCGGGCGGGGCGCGCCTGGACCACGCGGTCCTAGCTTCCCTCGTTCGCGACACCAACGAACAGGAAAAGGCCGACCGTGATGCCCACCATCGTGGCGACCAATGTGGTGAAGATGGCATTGAGAACGACGTCGAGCGTCCGGCCGGCTTCCAACGCCGCGGTCATGACCCCAATCTCACCACGGACAAGCAGGTACCCGACATACGCGATGCCCAAGGCCCACGCAAAGATCACTGCCCGCCCAGCGAGGATCATCATGGCACTCGTTCCCCTCAAGTCGCATGGTACCGCCGCGCACGTCCACGGTGCGATGCGGGACGCCGGAGACGTAGACTCAGAAAGGTATCGCAGGCCAATGGGCCGGGCAAGGCGCACGGTAGGGCCCTGTCAGGGACGGACTGGAAAGCGACGCGTATTCCCATCATGGGGCGATGGGGAGGGCCAAGCGAAGCGTATTCCCATCATGGGGCGATGGGGAGGGCCAAGCGAAGCGTATTCCCATCATGGGGCGATGGGGAGGGCCGAGCGAAGCGTATTCCCATCATGGGGCGATGGGGAGGGCCGAGCGAAGCGTATTCCCATCATGGGGCGATGGGGAGGGGTTGTGTGAAGAGGAAGGGTCGAACTCGACTGATCCGCCGGTTTCTATGGCGTGCAGTTGCCGCGGTCATCCTTCTCGGTGTCCTCATTCCAGCGGTCGTCGGGCCGGTGATCGGGGTAGTGGCTGGCCTGGTTGCCCTCCCGTTTGTGGTCGTGATCGCCGCCCTTGCCTTGGTCGTCCTGTTGATCGGTTTGTCCATCGCCGGAGCGGTCGCAGCCGGAATCATCGGCCTGCC
>BJHB01000262.1:0-4931 GCA_014191415.1 Chloroflexota bacterium | reverse complement strand
CTGCGGTGGACATTGGGGGGCTTGGTGGCAATTGGATTGACCGGTTGATCGCATCCGGCTTGATTACGAGCGCGGCCGACCTTTATCACTTGAAGCTTCCGGACTTGCTTGCGATTGATGGGCAGGGAATGGGGGAGATCCTGGCACGGAAGTTGTGCGATGCCATTGACCGGACGCGCAGGCAGACGTCACTCGCACGCTTCCTGTTCGGTCTAGGCATAAGGCATGTTGGCAGTGAGACAGCCGAACTGATTGCCCCCTTGGTTGGTTCTCTGGATGCCCTTTGCCACCGGTTGCGGACTGATCGAGACGACTTCCTCGGGTCGCTGGGTGCGCAGATGCTCGAGACGAAGGGGGTGGGTCCTGTTGTGGCGCAATCGGTCAACGACGCGCTCTCCAACCCGGCCATGCTCGAACTGCTCGAACGGTTTTCGGCGGGAGGCATGTCTCCGGTTCCGGCGGCCCAATCTCCCAGGACTGCGGGGGACGGACCACTCTCTGGCAAGACGTTCGTCCTGACTGGAGCGATGTCGGAACCCCGTGATTCAATCGCGGCCCAGGTGGTGGCTGCGGGAGGAAAGGTCTCCGACTCGGTGTCGGGCGCGACCTCCTTTGTGGTGGCCGGGGAGAAACCGGGTAGCAGCAAGATCAAGGGTGCGGCCAAGCACAACGTCCCCATTATTGATGAGAAAGCCCTGCGTTCCATGCTGTGACGCATCTCCGCGCCGGCCGGACACCTTTCCGTCTTGCCCGGGCGTGGCCTAGCCACCATTTGACATGGTTGGTCGAGACGGCTGGAGCGGGGTTTGCATGCGATGGGAATTGTGCCGCGGCGATTAGCGGCAATGCCGCGCGATACGACATAATGTGCGCGCTATTGGCGTCTGTTGGCTTGGATATTTGGTGTCGTGACCGGGTGTAGGCATTCCCGCCCATCGTGAGGTGCGCGGAATGAATGTCTGCTGATGGGTGGATCACTGGCGTGTCATCCGAACCCGGCCAAGCCGGCAGTTCGGGTGATTTTGTCTCGTGGATCTGGCACGGTGCCCGGTTTGCCCTTCCTGATGAAAGGAACTCCGTCCGTGGCAATCGCGCAGCCAGTGAAGATGAACGACACCGAAAACATCGAATCGATCACCCAGGAAATCCGGCAACTCCGGTCGGTCTTCGAGGCAATCCACGAGGCATTGCAGGCCGCGGTGGTCAGGCTCGCCACGATCCAGGCGAAAGTCGGTGTGCCGTCGTCAAGTGGCGTGACGCCTGCCAACGAGGCACCGGCGCCGCGGGCGGCTGCCGGACGTGGAGCGTCGCGAAGTCGTGGGGAGTGGACGCTTCCGGACGGAGACTGGGCCACGCCAGATGGTGCGGTTACCGGTGAGAGCCTCAGGAGCCGGCGCGAGGCACTTGGCATTTCCCAAGCGGCCGTGGCGCACGCGGCTCACTGTTCGCGTGGTCTCGTCGCCGAGGTGGAACGCGGACGCCGACGGAGCGCAATGACGCTGAGTCACCTCTCGCAGGTGCTCGACAAGCTTGAACAGCAGGCGCGCAGGAACTGATGCTCCCGGGTCTGTTTGCCTTCCCCGGAACTGGTGATATCCTCGCTTGCGGATGGCTGGCGTCCGCGACGGTGGGACGTCCGCGTCGGCCGACGCCGGAGGAACACGCTTGACGGCGGTAAACAACGTCTCGGAGCCAGTCGTAACCCGAGAACCGATCCTCGCGGTCGACGTGGGCACCGTTGTCACTCGGGCTTACCTGCTCGAATTGGTTGCGGGATCACGGCGCCTTGTCTCGATCGGCGAATGCTCAACCCTCGGGGACGATGGTCTGCCCGACGTTCGGGGGGCACTCACCCGGGCGCTGAATCAGTGCCTTGAGGCGGGAGGCCGCACGTGGGCCGATGCGCCCCGGGAACGAGCGCTGATCACTTCAGCCGGATCGCTTCCAAGGGTGGCGGTGATTGCGCCGTCTCCAGAGGATGCTGCGGTCGCGACTGCAGAACTCGAGACCCTGCCTCTCGTCCTTCTGGATCCCATGGTTCTCGACGGAGCCGGTCTGAACCCTGACGTCATCGGTGCATTCCTGGAAAGCGGTTCACCCGACATCGTGGTACTCATGTCGGGTTCGCGAGGTCTCGACCACGAACGTGCACGCGCGGTTGCGGAATCGGTTGGTCTCGGCATGGCAGGAACGGTTCCCTATCTGATCCTTGCCGGTGATATCCGCCAGTTTGACTCGCTCAAATTGATGATCGATAACTACCTTCCGGGCCGTCACCAGTTGACACGGCCGGAACCGCAGCCAATCCTCCAGGCCGTTGGTCGCCGGATCATGGAGTCCCTCTACCAACGTTGGTCAGATCCCGTGGATCGCGAACCGCTGACCAGTCCGTCTGGGGGCATGATCATTCACTCGTCGTTGCACGGGATCTTCGTGGCGGCGCGCAACGTCGCCGACCGGTATGACGTCGACGTCCTTGCGGTCCACAGTGGTGCTACCTACACGATGGCATCGACCTACACCGGAATGCTCAACGCCAGGCGTGGGGTGAATGTCGTTCGCGACGACGTCGGTGCTGCCACCGGGCGCCTGGCGCTCCTGAGAGAGGTTGGCGCATCCGCGATATCGCGCTGGCTTCCATTCGACATCGACGACGCCCAGTTGCTCGCACACGCGAGACAGGCTCAGATGACTCCTTGGCGCGTGCCGGTGACGGTGCGTGAGTTACTGATCGATCATGCGTTCGGCAGAGAGGCGATGCGAGCGACGCTTGAGCGTCTCGGCCGGCGGTTCGAACCTGACCGGACGTGGCGTGGGGGATCGCGAGGATTGGCCTCGATCCCGCCGCCAGACCTGCTGATTGGCAGTGGTGGTGCCCTGGCCCGCACGCCTCGTTTGGCCCAGGCCGTGTTGCAGATGCTTGACGCGGCCGAACCGACACGGCTCACCCAACTTGCGCTCGATCGATCCACCTCCATGGCGTTGCTCGGGGTGCTTGGCTACATGGGTGGCAGCCTTGCCGTCGGAACCGACCTTGAACACGATGTATTGCTGAGTCTCGGCATTTGCGTGGCTCCAGAGGGAAAAGGTCACGAAGGAGATACCGCGATCCGCGTGGAGGTCATCTACAGTGATCGTGCGCCGCTGCACGTGGATGTGCCATTCGGGGTGATCGAGATCCTGCCCTTGCCGATCGGTGAGCGCGCGGCCCTCAAGCTCTATCCGTCCCGTGACTTTGACGTGGGATTGGGCAAGGGAGAAGCGGCGGCGCCGCGCGTCGAGGTTCAAGGCGGTGCCGTGGGCATCGTCATCGACTGCCGGGGACGTCCGCTTGTTCTTCCCGACGACAATGAGAAGCGTCAGGCGAAACTGTTGCAGTGGTTCCAGGCGTTGCGCGCGTATCCTGCCCTTTCATTCGTTGAAAATGGCAAGGCAGACATTTAGGATAGCGAGAACCGGCCGTCACCCGACGCCCGTTGTGGGAGCGGGTTACGCCCGCCTCCCGATTGTGGGCCCGTGGCACGTGGAAGGCAATCGATGACCGCGACAACTCAGGAACTGGCGCGATTTCTCGAGACAAACGAGGGCACGGTACCCGAACCCGTCCGTGACGATCTGCCTCGACGCCGGGCAGTGGTTGAGCGTGGACGCCTCCGCCGGTGGCGACGCTGGACCGGCGAGCGGGGTGCGTGCGTTGTCCAGAATGGGGCGACGGTCGCGGCGAGCCATAACGTGGCCACGATTTTCCGCAACGGGCGCGTTCGTGCGATTGACGTTGCCGGTGCCCTTGGGGTCGCGCCTGAGCAGGTCGTGAAAATGCTTGTCCGGAACATCGGGGAGCAACTCGCCGAAGGTGACCTCCTCGCGGAACAGCGCTTGTTCTTCGGGCAGAGGCGCCGACGCATTGTCTCCCCGGCAACCGGGACATTCATCTACTTTTCCACGACTTCCGGGGTTGCTTATGTCGCAGGCTCGGCAACGGAGACGCAGGTGTACGCGCACGTTGGTGGTCAGGTGGTTGGCGTGTTCGCAGATAGCGTGCTTGTTGAGGGCAATGCCGTTTCGATCTCCGGGGTGGCTGGCGCGGGGCGTGCGGTCGCTGGCCGACTGATTGTGGCTTCGACACCGACCCAAATCCCGATGGACTTGACCGGGTCAATCGTGGCGTGTTCCTTTCCGCTTGACGAGACGACTGCAAGGCAGTTGCCCACCCGCGGCGCCGTCGGCGTACTGGCCTCGGGAATTGTTCCTGGAGCGGTATCCCGTCTTGGATGGGATGACGTGCTGTGGCCGCTGACGCGTCCGCGTTTCGGATCACCTTCGTACGACCCGGCGCCGCCCCTCACGATTGTCTTGCTCGCGGTTGGTGAGGACGCGTGTCCGGCCCAGATCTGGGAGCGAGTTGCGTCCTTGAACGGGAGGCCGGTCTCGCTGCTTGGGTACGAACCAGGTTCAGCGCCGGAGTTGCTCGCAACACTTGATGGACCCTCTGGCGGAATGCCTCCTCCAGTGACGGTTGGCGGCATCTCGACGGCGAGGGTCCGGAACGGTCCGGGTGCGGGCCGTGTGGTCCGGGTCACTGGAGTGCTTCCGTATCTGGTGCAACTGCCGTCGGAGGTAGAGGTCTTCGCGGCGAGCATCGAGATTGACGGCATTGGGTCGCGTCCGGTTGTCGCAAGCCGCCACCTTCAGTCGCTTATTTCCGAGCCGTAATTCATTCCCGACGGGGTGGGCGACGGCGATGCATGATCGTTCTCCGGCGAAATGCGGTGGGGCGACCAGCACGTGCAGGCACCGTTTTCGTGGTTCGGATGAAACCCAGCCTTCGCACTTAGCGAGCTGGAGACGATGTCGCGTCACTGAGTATGTGTTGGAGCACGCTGATGTAGGCAGCGCGTGCGAGGATTACCATCCATATCAGGCTTAGGGTG
>BJHB01000261.1:0-4935 GCA_014191415.1 Chloroflexota bacterium | reverse complement strand
GCCGATACCGCGACCAAGGATCGCACTCGCATCCTTGGACCTCCAAAGATCCAGGTGGTCAGGAGTAGGGGAATGTGTCCGAAGTACAGGAGTCCCGCGATACCTGTCATCCACGCCGACCCGAGGGTGGCTACCCAACGTTCGCGCCTCGCCTGGACCAGCGACCACAGGCTCAGGCGGTCAAAAAGCACCAGTCCTGTCACGAAGGCGCCGAACGCAGCTGGGTGGGCTTGCGGGGCTGTGCTCATGAAGATGAACCCCTGACCGGTAGCCACCATGACTGAAGCAATTTCGCCTGTCCACGTCTGAGGCCACCTGTGTCGCCCGAGCCACCAGACACCGATCGCACTCGCGTACCAGCCGGCCAGGTTCACAAAGGCAAACGCCCAGTATGAGCCGAGCGGGCCTTGCAGCAGGGAAGCCAGCCAAACGTGACCAGCGCGCCGGTCGAACTCTCCCGATATTGATGGTCGTTCGGCGGTGAACAGTCCGACGAGATTTAGCAGAAACAGGCCATCACCTTGGGCAGGGTGTCCGTCAAGAACGGTCGCATACCCATCAGCGGCGGTCCAGTCTTCCATGCCTGCCTCGGGCCGACTGCTAGCCAGGAAGCCATTTCGCTCGCCCCCGTGAGTTCCCCATTCCCCGACGCAGACCAGCGCGAGCAGGATTGCGAAACCCCAATCGCGCTTACCTGAGCGAAAGCCGGAGGATCCGACTGGTGGATCTGGTTCCACGAGTTCCGGGTCGGGAGCGAACGTGCGGCGTAAGCCCGGAATGACCGATCCAATAGAGAGCATCGCGTAGACGGAGACCCAGATTGTTGCCCAAAGTGACACAGCAAGGTCAAGAAGTAGCGCCACCGTGCTCACAGAGTCGTCGGGTCTGACTGCATTGATCGCGAAACCCGCAATGGCAAACGCGCATACCCCGGCAGCGAGGTCTCGTCTTGGCCCGAGGGGTTGCCGGTTCTGGAAGTTCATCGGGATTTGATCTTGAAGAGTTGTCAGGTGCGTGCGCGGTGCAGTCATCACCCTGAACGGGTCGCGGACTATCCTGATGTCTGCGACCTGTCAGTTCCATATTTGGGGGCTATCATGTTTGAATGGCCCACACTGCCCTCAGTACCACGCTCCAAACACATGGCCACCGGGGCCCTCGAGACGTAGTTCAATCTGGAAACGCCCCTTCCGGGTTGCCCACGGCGAATTCCAAGACGCTCCGTCGAAGAACTGGCTACTTTCCAGTCCCGCGGTGGGCCGGGCCGTGATCGTGCCGCAGATCTCGAGCGGCTTTGTTGCCCGTTCATCGGGTCTGACATGGATGTCCAGGGCCGGTGAACCACTGAACAGGTCTCTCGGGACGGATATCCGGTAGAAGCCGACGCTCTCGGGCTGTGGTCGTGGCCCGAACATCTGTGAGGGGTTGAGCGCACTGATTGCCGAGCCGTTGACCGTCAGCACAAGTGTCTCGGGTGGTTCCAGGCGACCACGGGCGCAGACGTAGATGAAGGGTTGTCCGTCCGACACCCAACCTTGTTGCCACTGGCGGGTTCCGTACGGCGGGATGATGCGATGCACGACTTCCTGTCGGGTGTCGTCGATGATCTGGCCCCAAAGGGTGGATGGCGGGTCGGCGACCGGACGGGCGATCACGTTCATGGCGATGCTTGCAGCCAAGTAGGTCGATGCGCCGGCCAATTGCACAACCGGGGCTGACCGGCCGGCAATGACAAGTGCGCCAATCCCGAAGATGATGGCGAAGGTCAATCGCGAGACAATCGCCTCGAATGTCGGTGCAACCAATTGAACGGCGATTGCGGCTACGGTGATGCCTCGGGCCACCATGATGAGCCGTGGATTCCAGCCCGTGCTGTTGACGCGAAGATCGATCACCATTCGGTTCCCAGCGCGTAGTGGAAGTTCACGGCGAACCGAAGTGACCCGGTGATCAGGTCGCGGTTGGTGACCGTCGCAAGGGCAATCAGAAAGGTCATGACGACCGCGATGTACACCGTACGTCTCACGGCACCATTCCCGAAACCGAAAATGGACATCATTCGGGAACCTAGTTTCGCGACTTCGTCGATGCCGACGGCGACGAGGAGAAGCATTCCGGGATACGCGAAGAAGGCCACCCGGGGAAGCTGGAAGCGCGTGGTGAAGAGCAGCGCCGGCGCGAATGCGGCGATCAGGACGACCATGGCCCAGTTTCGAGCGATCCGTGGGGATTTCCACCATCCGATCGACGCCAGGATCCACCACGGGTACCAGAACGCGCCGACGAGCACTCCTCGGGGCGATGAAAAGTGGCCCCAAGATGCGATGTCTTGCAGGCCACCCCGCAGCAATGACATCCAGTTGACCACTGCCTCACGCGACAGGTCATTGTTGCCCCCGGTGAAGGAGAGGCCCAGCGAGGTGCCTACCAGCTCCCAACAGGTTAGAGGCACGATGGTGACCAGCGTGGCCGCTGCCATTCCCCGCCAGTATGTCCGTATTGGTGTTGCCAACCATACGAATAGCAGGAAGGGTATGTGAACGAAGTAGATCAGCCCGCCGGCACCGGTCGCCCAGCCGAGGCGAATGGCACTCCGGAGTGAGCCACGTCGAGGCCCGTCGAACAGGTTTGCGTGGAGGACGAGCAGAAGTGCGAAGGCACCGTACGCGACGGCGTGCCCCTGGGGTGCGGTCCCCATGAAGATGAACCCCTGACTTGTTGCGACAAGTGCCGACCCTACCAGTCCGACGCTTGTCCCTGGCCAGAAGCGCCATCCCAACCAAAATAGAGAGAGCGACGCCGTGCCCCAGGCCAAGAGGTTGGCAACCGCGAACGCCCAATAGGTTCCAAAAGGCCGATCGAGGAGTGCCACGAGGTAGAGGTGTCCCGCGCGGCGATCCATCTCACTCGGTTCGGGAGAGGCTTCTCCAGTAAACATCCGCAGCATCGGGAGCAGGAAGGTTCCGTCGTTCTGCGCAATGTGGCCGTCAAGGATCATGGCGTATCCGTCCGCGGTCAGCCAAGTGTCCTCGTTGGCCTCGGGACGGCTACTTGCAAGGAACGGGTTCCGGTCGTCGCGGTGCAAGTACCACTCGAGACTGCAGAGACAAAGCACTCCCACGAGCATCAGCACCGTAAGGGGATTGACAATCCCAGTCCGTGTGGATTCGGGATGCGGGTGGGTGCCGGCAGACGGCGCACCCGTTTCACGGATCTTGAAGCTGGAGACGGCGGTGGAAATGGCGATGAAGAGGAACGAAAGCGACGCGGCCAAGCCAGTGGCGATGTCGGCAAGGGCGCTCCAGTCGGCGAGGTAGTCAGCAATCGGAAGCGCGTATATAAGGAAGACGGAAATTCCGATTGCCAACGCGACCGATGCGAGTTCCTTGCGAATTCGAAAGACCCCAGGGGAGTTGGGCAGGCCTGTAGTTCTCACGACCGAAAACCCGGCCCATGAGTGCTAACGGCGCCTGGGATCACTAGCCGACGAACCACTGGCAGGCACTTCACGGAATACCGGGGCACGGAGTACGCACCCAGATGGGGCGCAGTCCGTAGGGTGCCGGAACGGTCCTTGTGACGTCGCGTCATTATTGTCCTGAGGTGATAACGGATTGGACAGGAACGATACCGCCGCACGCGACGAAGAGAGGCTTCCGCCGACAATACGGCCGCCAATCACCATCCCAGGGTTCTTCTTTGGAGGCTACGAATGTTCCACGCAGCTGGATCGTCACGGGGTGAGGCGGAATCTCGTCGCTGAGACCCAGCATGATCGATTTCTCGATGAAGATCTCGCGGGGGCGCGTGATCTGGGGATCGTGGTCCTTCGGGAAGGGATTGCTTGGGACCGGGTTGACCATGGAGGGACAATTGACCTTGCGCCGGTCCGGACCATCCGTGACGCGGCCTTACGCCACGGTCAACGGATTATCTGGGATCTCTTCCATTACGGTTATCCGGAAGACCTCGATCCCTTCACCGAGGCATTCGCCGTCCGGTTCGCTCGGTACGCGTCTACCGTGGCCCGCTACCTGGTGGGCCTGGATGGTCCCGGACAGTGGTACACGCCCATCAACGAACCGAGCTTTCTGGCCTGGGCCGCCGGTGAGGTTGGATGGTTCGCACCATATGGGAAGGAGCGTGGCTACGAACTCAAGATGAAGTTGGCGAAGACGGCAATCGTGGGCATGGAGGCAATCCGGGCCGTCGATCCTGAGGCGCGGTTCGTGAACGTCGATCCGTTGTGCCATGCGGTTGCTCCGGGTGATGCGCCCGAACTCGCCGCCGAGGCTGCCGAGTTCACCGGATACCAGTGGCAGTCCTGGGACATGCTTGGCGGCCTCGGTTGGGTGGATCTCGGGGGGCGGCCAGACTTCCTCGATGTCATTGGGGTGAACTACTACCTCACCGGACAGTGGGAACACCGGCGAGGCGGACATCTGGCGTTTGACGACCCTCGGCGGCGCCCTTTCCGGGAAATGCTTGGAGAGGTGGCAACACGGTATCCGGGGCATCCGATCCTGATTACGGAGACCGGTTGCTGGGGAGACCTGAGGGTCCCGTGGCTCAAGATGATTGCCGAGGAGGTGCGGGCGGCCGTGGAAAGCGGCATACCGATCGCTGGGGTCTGCTTCTACCCGTTGGTCGACATGACCGAGTGGCACGAGCGGCACTGGATGCACTTCGGTTTCTGGGATATGGAAGAACGCGATGGACTTCTCTGGAGGAAGCCGTTCCTGCCGATCCACGAGGCACTCGCAGCTGAACGGGCCCGAACGGCCACTGCGAAAGAAAGTCGGCATTTTCCACCCAATATCGGCCAATATGGCAAAAAGGCTTGACAGCCGAAAACCGGACTAGCTACCATAGAAGGGTCGCCAACGCGGGAACGTGAAGGCGAAGCGAAATCGGGAGGCCGGAAACGGACTCTGG
>BJHB01000260.1:1935-4950 GCA_014191415.1 Chloroflexota bacterium | reverse complement strand
CACGGCCAGTTCCCCGTCACTGGCGAGATGAAGCCATTCGAGCGCCTCGAACAGGCTTGCGCCGGCACGCTGCCAGTAGACCGTTCCCTCATCACAACCGCCATCGGCGCCGTAACCATTCAGGAATACATCCATCCCGGCGATACATCTGGACAGCAGCTCAAGGCGACCTTCCGGATCGGTCTCAATGAGCAGGATGCATGCGATCAAGTTGGAATGGATCCACGGGTTCCAGTTGTTGTCGGGTCGGTTCCCACACCGCAACCATGGCCACCAGGCGACATTCCGGTACGGGTTGATCAGTCTGGCCCGGATCTCGTGCTCGATCCGGTCGGTCACAACTGCTGTGTGGGGGTCGGCGTCGATGCGCGAACCAAGGAGTGATCGCGTCCACGCAAGCAACGCACCGGTCTCGGCGGCAAAGAGGTCGACGACCGGATAGGTGACCTCTGGCAGGCCAGCATGAGGGTGGAGGGGCGCAAAACTGTGGGGAGGGATGCCCCAGAAACTCTCCTCGCAGATCGCCCAAATGCCGTTGATGACCGCGTCGAGGAAGCGGCCTTGCCCTTCTGCGCACTCGGCCAGGACCAGATGGTGCAGGGCATGCCGGCGCGTGAAGTGCACGTCCTCAAACCGCGAACGGTTGCCACTGCGTCGGTAATCCAGAAAGGTCGTTGCCCTGATAGGTGCCCAGTCATAGTCGTGCCACGCCTCACCCTGACCAACAAGTTCCTGACGCCGGGCCTCGGGAAGTGCGCTCCACGCCTCGCGGTTTTCCGCGGCTGGGAACGGTTGCCAGTCGCCAGGGAGTGACAAGTGCGCGCGCAGCCGATTGGGCGTCAAACGCTCGGAGAGGATGTCCCGCGTTTCCTTGGCCATGCGGAGATTATCCCCCGCAGTCCCGGGCCAACGGTGGCGCACCGATGCCCAAACCCCACGCTTCGCTTGTCGCGCGCGCCCCGAAGACGGTGCTCATGCCGAACGCAGGATCCGACGGAGGACATCGGCAATGACCGATGCCTCGCCGGGCTTGAGGGTCTGGGGATTGACGTGGAACCCGTCGTCACCCTCGTTCCAGACAGCAATCCGGGGACTGTTTCCCATCAGTCGAACTTGCATCTGGTCGCGCGTGAGTGGTGCCTCCGGCCCGAATGTCACCAGGGCACGTGGCATCGGTTGGCCCGACTCCGATGGCCAGACCCGGGTTGCAACCACTCCCCGGATGCCGTCGACGCCTTCGATCACAGTCCGGACATCGGCCTCATAGCGCCGGGCAAGCGCGGAGAAGTCGGTCGCGAGGTACCACTCGACCGCGGCGACGATCCCGCAGATCTCCTCCTTGCCAACCTTCATCGGGCGCCCGATCAGTGGATTCGGGCTGCCCTGGCGCGTAATCGAATCGATCAGGTCGGGACGGCCTAGCAGAAGCCCGGTCGGGGCCGGGCCACACAGGCCCTTGCCACCGGAGAAGATCGCAAGGTCCACCCCGAGCCCGGCCACACTTTCAGGCGCACTTTCGGTGACCCCTGCCTCAAGCAGGGCGTGCGCCCACGGGGCCGGTCCGCCATTGCCAGAGAAGTGCCAGAGGTTCTCGACGGCAGGGATCTGCGATGCGGCGTCAACGATGACCGGAACCCCGTGCGCATGCGAAATCTTCACGACCTCATCGATTGGCAATGCACCGTACGTATGCGGCCCGTTCGGCACCATCAGCACGGCCGCGACGGATCCATCAAGGACCCGCACGAGTTCGTCCTGGGAGGTGCGCACTCCGCGCAAAGATTCCTCGCGGGTCGGGCCAATCTCCACAAACGTGATCCCGGTCGACCGCACCGAAAAGTCGTACGAGAACCGTTCACAACGGTGGATCACCACCTTGGTGGGAACACCAGCAACCGTTCCCGGGTGCGGGAAGGCGGCCATGACCGCCGGGTCGTCCCCGCTGATGCACGCAGCCGTGGCGAGGACAAGACCGGCGGTAGCACTTGAACAGATGTAGGCCGCGTCATTGCGCGTCAGCTGTGCGATGCGTCGACCGGCAGCAGCAAGCAACTCGTCGATCATGACGTACGACCTACTCGCCCCGCGCATCGCGGCGATTACCGGTTCCGGCATCAGCGAACCGCTCACCCGGGTTGCCGTCCCGAACCCGTTGATCACGGGTACTACGCCCAGTGCTTCGTACATCTATCCGCCCTCCAACTTTGACGAGTTGCGTCCCAAGAACGCCAGCGTAGGGCAAATCAGGTCCGGACGGTCGGTGGGATGGTGCACGTCCGTTGACCCCCCTGACCCTAGCCTCGGCAGCGACCACGAACTTCCCTAGAATGGCGGATCGCACCACCCCACATCACCTGCCGGCCTCACCTAGCTGGAAACACCACGAGCCTTGCCATCCGCGCCTAACCTCCCCGCTTAGCCCTCGATGGCCCACTTCTCCACACCAGCCTTGTTCACCCACCCAGATCGACCGCCAAAATGTCCACGCGCGCCACAACCGAACCGCAGGCCACGGCTGGGCGAAACCCTGAAAAGTGGCCCCACCAAGGTACGCACACCTCCGTTGCAGACGCCCTCGACCTACTGCATCGTTTACGGTTGATAACGACCGGCTCCCGCGCGTCCCACTCCGAAGGAAAACCATCGTGAACATCTCCCGCCTTGCAATCGCGGTTACCCTCTCGCTCCTTCCCGCGACCGCCCTCGCGTCCCCGGCGCACGCGCTGTCCCGTGGGGCCGTGGTAGCCCTCACCGGCACCAATCACATCTGGGTGGCCGACGACCAAGGAACACTGCACTGGGCCGGAGACACCCGCGCCCTTGCCGACCGGTTTGTGGATTGGGGCGCACGGCAGGAACTCTCGGCGACCGAGATTGCAAGCCTGCCCAAGGGCGATCCGTGGCTTTCGGCCGGTTTGGTGAAACTCGGGACACCGATCTACCTGGCCAAATGGGAGGCGACCGAAGCCTCGCCCCAGCTGCTGCATACCCAGGCAATCGAGGCCGTGTCACTCT
>BJHB01000260.1:0-1925 GCA_014191415.1 Chloroflexota bacterium | reverse complement strand
CTACGGCACCTTCGTCATGGAGGAAGACGCCTGGAAAGCGCGGTTCGGTTTCGAGGCCGCTTCACTCAAGACCGCCGAACTTCCCTCCGCAACCGGGTCACCCGGCGCCAAGACGAATGGGCCAACGCCCGCACCGACACCTCCGCCCGCGCCAGTCGCAACTCCAGTCATACCTCCCGCGCCGCCAACGCCGTCCGGCCAGTCCTTCCTGAACCAGGACCTGACAGGCCGAACATTCAACAACGCCTCCCTCGTCCGCGCAAACTTCACCGGTGCACGGCTCAATAGCGTGCGCCTCTCCAACACCGACCTGACTGGCGCAGTCATGACCAATGCACGCATGGCGAACACGATCCTTGCAGGCACCGACCTGATCGATGCGTACCTTGTCGGTGCAGACCTATCCGGGGCCACCTTCACCGACGTGAACTTCCGCCGCGTCATCCTGGCCGGAAGCAACCTCTCGGGCGCAATCCTCCAATACGCCGACTTGAACTCCGTCAACCTCTCAGGCGCCACCCTGGTCGGGTCATACCTCTACAAGGCGAACTTCTCCAATGCCACCATGGTCGGCGCAATCCTCAAGGGCATCCACGCGTCAGATGTGAACTTCACGGGCGCCAATCTCTCCGGCGCGAACCTGCGTGACGCCAAGCTGACCGGGGCGATCCTATCGAGTGCCAACCTGTCTGGCGCCGACCTGACCGGGGCCGACCTTCGTGACGCAAAGTTTGTTGGCACAAACCTCGATGGCGTGATCGGTTACGTCAAACCGTAGTCAACGGCGCTGCTGCAAACCGTAAATCCCTCACCGGATGGTGCGCGCGACACACCCTCCCACGCGCGCACCGTCGAGCGAAGCCTACTCAAATAAGGGGGCGATGGGCCTTTGTGAGCGCAGCGAACATATAGATCAGGCGGGGTAGGGAGCGAAGCGTGGAGTGTGGAAGCGAAGCGCATTCACATCAGGGGGCGATGGGGTGGGCCAAGCGAAGCGAATTCACATCAGGGGGCGATGGGGTGGGGCGGAGCCCCCGTGGCCCAACGAATCCGGTTGCTACCGGCCGACCGACGCAAGTGCATCACGCGCACTACCGAGCAGGACGGCGCGATAGTCGTCGGCCACCCAGTCATTGCGCGCAATCCGCAGGAGGGTTGTGGCGAGATGGAACGGGATGCGCGCGCAGACATGCGCGAAGGCATCGTGGCGATCCGGAAAGTGGCAGGCGTACTCCCACAGGAAGTGGCCGATGAAGGGTTCGGCTGCCCGACGCGAACCCCGGTTGCGGAGGAAGGCATGCTGCAGCTCCCCGGCAATCCGCCCGACGTCGTACGAACGGTCACCGAAATGACTGCGTTCGAAGTCGATACCGCCAACCCACATGCCATCCCTGAACAGGAAGTTCGCTGGGGTCGCATCACCATGGAGGAGCACCTTGCGATCCTCCCACATTGGCCCGAACCCCATCCACCGTTCCCCGAGGGCGCGGAACTCCCTGTCCCCCGATTCCCCAAGGTGCCCGAGTTCGCGCAACGTCCGCGACAGCTTCCGCAAGTACTTCACATCCGTGGCAAATGCCACCGGTTCCTCACATGCCGTCCGGTTGTGCATCGTGGCCAGGAAGTACGCCAGCGCCGTCAGACGGGCATACAGGTCGCCTGACGACTGCTTGCCCTTTGCGACAGCATCAAGGACCACACCAAGGGTCTCCCCCTCGAGATGCTCAAGGAAGAGTGCCCCGCCGATCTCCGGGACGGCTGCAAATGCCCGCATCACCTGATGGGGATGCCCGTCCAGTCCGACCCCTCGCATCCGCTCGATTGCCCGGAACTCGCGCAACATGCGATTCGTGATCGCCCCGGACGCCGGGACGCCCGGGCGACCATAGAACTTGCCGATCACCTTCGCGCCACTCTCACGGTCC
>BJHB01000259.1:0-4956 GCA_014191415.1 Chloroflexota bacterium | reverse complement strand
TGCTACGCGATGATCTTGGTGACGACGCCGGCACCCACCGTCCGGCCTCCCTCGCGGATCGCGAACCGCAACCCTTCCTCCACCGCCACCGGCACGATCAACTCGATCTGCAACTCCACGTTGTCCCCTGGCATCACCATCTCCACCCCCTCCGGCAACGTCACCGATCCCGTCACGTCCGTCGTCCGGATGTAGAACTGTGGCCGGTATCCCCTCAGGAACGGCGAGTGCCTCCCGCCTTCCTCCTTCGACAGCACGAACACCTGCCCCATGAACGTCGTGTGCGGCTTCATCGACCCCGCCTTCACCAGCACCTGCCCACGCTCCACGTCCGTCCGCTCCACCCCACGCAACAGGCACCCCACGTTGTCCCCTGCCTGCCCGTAATCCAGCAGCTTCCGGAACATCTCCACCCCGGTCACCACCGTCTTGCGCGTCGGCGCACCCATCCCCACGATCTCGATCTCTTCCCCGGTCTTCACCTGCCCCCGCTCGATCCGCCCCGTCACCACCGTCCCACGCCCCTTGATCCCGAACACGTCCTCGATCGGCATCAGGAACGGCTGGTCCACCGCCCGCGCCGGCGTCGGGATGTAGTTGTCCACCGACGACATCAGCTCCATGATCGACGCGTAGTCCGGCGACAGCGGATCCGTGCTCGCGCTCTCCAGCGCACGCAGCGCCGACCCGCGCACCACCGGCACCTCGTCCCCGGGGAACCCGTACTTCGTCAGCAGCTCCCGCACCTCGAGCTCCACCAGCTCGAGCAGCTCCTCGTCGTCCATGATGTCGCACTTGTTCAGGAACACCACCATCGACGGCACCTCGACCTGCTTCGCTAGCAGGATGTGCTCCCGCGTCTGCGGCATCGGCCCGTCCGGCGCCGACACCACCAGGATCGCCCCGTCCATCTGCGCCGCACCCGTGATCATGTTCTTGATGTAATCCGCATGCCCCGGGCAGTCCACGTGCGCGTAATGCCGCGCCTCCGTCTCGTACTCCACATGCGCGATCGCGATCGTGATCCCACGCTCGCGCTCCTCCGGCGCCTTGTCGATGTCCGCGAAACTCGTGTACTTCGCCCGCCCCTGCAGCGCCAGCACCTTCGTGATCGCCGCCGTCAGCGTCGTCTTCCCATGGTCCACATGCCCCACCGTCCCCACATTCACATGAGGCTTGTTCCGCTCGAACTTCTGCTTCGCCATCGACCTCGTCTCCTCAGCACCAAGCGGTGCACGCCAGAAGGCATTCGCGCGGAACACGCCGCACATGGCCTACGCCCGCAGCGAGGTATCCGCAATCATAACCGTCAAGCCGACTGACCGCAGAAAACCTGCAGCCAGAAGGGCCTGACAAAACGCACGAGTGACTATTGATTTCAGGAACATGGTTCAACGCCAGTCAGCACCTGACTGGCGCGATTACCGTCTTCCTAATCTGCTACTCGACGGACCAGATCCGCTTATCGGCGAGATCTGGCAACCACCGTCTCCGCAACGGACGCAGATGCAGGTTCATAGTGAGCGAATTCCATTGAGTAAGTCCCCCGCCCCGAAGTAATCGAGCGCAGGTTACCGACATACCCAAACATCTCACCTAGAGGAACCATCGCCTTGATGACCTGAGCATTTCCCCGGGAGTCCATCCCTTCGATCCGCCCACGCCTGGAATTAAGGTCGCCAATGGCATCACCCAGAAACGCCTCCGGAACAACAACCTCAACCTTCATCATTGGCTCGAGAAGGACGGCGTTTGCCCGTTCCACAGCAGATTTGAGTGCCATGGATCCAGCGATGTGGAATGCCATTTCGGAGGAGTCTACCTCATGGTAGCTTCCGTCGAACAGCGTCACTCTCAAGTCTACCAGAGGATAGCCCGCACGACCACCGGTCAGGAGCGCACCCCGGACCCCTTCCTCAACCGCCCCGATGTACTCACGCGGGATGACGCCGCCAACCACCTTATTGAGGAACTCAAACCCTGCACCACGCTCAAGAGGCTCAACGTCGATCCAACCGCGCCCGCACTGGCCCTTGCCACCGGTCTGCCGGATGAACTTGCCCTCCTGCTTCACGTGCTTGGAAATCGTTTCCTTATAGGCAACCTGCGGCTTGCCGACATTGGCCTCAACCTTGAACTCGCGCATCATCCGGTCAACGATGACCTCCAAATGCAACTCGCCCATACCCTCGATAACGGTCTGACCCGTCTCCTTGTCGGTGGAAGCCCGGAACGTGGGGTCCTCCTCGGCGAGGCGCTGAAGCGCAACACCCATCTTGTCCTGGTCACTCTTGGTCTTGGGCTCGATGGCCTGGCTAATGACCGGCTCAGGAAACGTGATTGCTTCAAGCAAAACTTCGCTGTTCTCATCGCTCAAGGTATCACCGGTGGTGGTGTCCTTAAGCCCGATCGCAGCCGCAATATCGCCCGCAAATACCTCTTCGACGTCCTCGCGCTGATTTGCGTGCATTCGCACTAGCCGGCCGAGACGCTCACGCTTGCCCTTGGTCGTGTTCATCGCGTAGGACCCTGAAGATGCCCGCCCCGAGTACACGCGGAAATACGTCAACTTTCCCGCAAATGGATCGGTCACGATCTTGAAGGCCAATGCGGAGAACGGTTCGCTGTCATCAGCGTGGCGGGTGAGAGACTCAGTCGTGCCGGGCACGGTTCCCACCATCGGAGGAATATCAAGAGGCGAAGGCAAATAGGTCACGATCGCATCGAGCAACGGCTGGACGCCCTTGTTCTTAAGTGCAGCGCCACACAGCACGGGCACGAGTGTCCCTGCAAGCGTTGCCCGGCGAAGTGCCGCAATCAGCTCATCAACCCCGATCTCACCGCCCTCAAGGAACTTCTCGGTCAATGCGTCATCGGTCTCAGAGACAACTTCAACCAACCGCTCCCGCGCAGCCGCAACATCGGCAGCCATGTCCGCCGGGATCGGGGCCACAGTAGGCTCCTCACCCTTGTCGTCCGTGTAGAGCACGGCGCGGGCGTTGACGATATCAATGATCCCTTGGAACGACTGCTCGAGCCCGATCGGCATCTGGATGACCGCTGGACGGGCTCCGAGCCGCTCCCGGACCTGCGATACGCATTCCCAGAAGTTTGCGCCAGTGCGGTCCATCTTATTGACAAAACAGATTCGCGGGACTCCGTACTTGTCTGCCTGACGCCACACGGTCTCGGACTGAGGCTCCACTCCGGCCACACCGTCAAAGACTACGACGCCTCCGTCAAGCACCCTGAGCGAACGTTCCACTTCAACCGTGAAGTCCACGTGACCTGGGGTGTCAATGATGTTGATGCGGTGCTCATCCCAGAAGCACGTGGTTGCAGCCGACGTGATCGTGATCCCGCGCTCGCGCTCCTGCGGCATCCAGTCCATCGTCGCCGCACCCTCGTGGACTTCGCCAATCCGGTGAGTGACACCCGTGAAGTAGAGGATGCGTTCAGTCACCGTAGTCTTGCCGGCATCGATATGAGCGATGATGCCGATGTTCCGTGTCACATCCAGCGGATATTTACGCGCCATTCATTCTGCTCCCGCGGTCGTAACTGCTTACACACTGGCGTGGCATCCGCGAACACGACCGTGAACCATCGCGAACCACCGAGCGGCAACGGAAAAGACTACCGCACGCCTGTTGCCGCAAGATCCTGTGGCTACTCATAGACTGACCGCACTTTGACGTGGCCGTCACAAGAGCCGGGAACAAGCGAACGCGCCACGCGCACCATGAGATGCGACGCAGCGCGTGAACCGATGACCAAGCTGCCGTCAAACCACCAATCAAGCCTAGGACTTACCAACGATAATGCGAAAACGCCTTGTTCGCGTCCGCCATACGATGGACCTCATCACGGCGGCGAACCGACCCGCCTTGGCCTGACGAAGCATCCTGCAACTCAGCTGCCAGCTTCTCAACCATGCTCTTGCCACTCCGGGCTCGAGCAAACCGCACTAGCCATCGCATGGCAAGCGAATTGCGTCGGTCCATCCGAATCTCGATGGGCACCTGATAGGTAGCACCGCCGACACGCCGAGGACGGACCTCGATGACAGGTGTCGAATTGCGCAGCGCCTGTTGGAAAACCTCTAGACCAGGCCGCTTCGCACGCGCCTCAACCAAGTCAATCGCCCCGTAGACAATACGTTCAGCGAGAGACTTCTTGCCGCATTCCATCACCTTATTGATGAACCGCTGAACATCAATATCATGAAACCGACTATCTGGATCAATTTGGCGCTTTGGCGCCTGTCCCCTTCGTGACATGAAAGCCTCACTTGTATGCTGGCAGGTCCGACGAACCCTGATTATGCGGGAACCCGGCCACCTGCCGGTCACACACGACTAGCGACGACCGCGTGCCGGCGCTGCAGCAGCCTGCCCGGGCTTCGGGCGCTTGGCCCCGTACTTGGATCGGCCTTGCTTGCGATTCTTTACGCCAGTAGCGTCAAGCTTGCCGCGTACGATGTGGTAACGAACGCCCGGGAGGTCTTTCACACGACCGCCACGGATCAGCACCACCGAATGCTCCTGGAGGTTGTGGCCCTCACCAGGAATGTAAGCCGTAACTTCGATCCCGTTTGACAGGCGGACTCGGGCGATCTTGCGCAACGCCGAGTTAGGCTTCTTGGGACTTGCGGTCTTTACTTGCACACAGACGCCCTTCTTGAAGGGAGCCGGGTTAGCACGGGAGGTCCGACCCGTCTGTGCGTTGTAGGTGAAGTGGAGGGCAGGGGCCCGCACTTTCCTGGCTGCGCGGGTTCTCCCGTGCCGAATGAGCTGACTGATTGTTGGCACGCTACCTGCATCCTCCACGGCAACTCTGTCGCCGTTGGTTCGAAGCGATCCGGTTCTCATGCAGCCACCATCGTCTGCCGACGCGGCCACAACGAGTAAGTATATCCCGTGGTTAATCTGTGGGCCAATCATCACCGTTGACGGT
>BJHB01000258.1:0-4978 GCA_014191415.1 Chloroflexota bacterium | reverse complement strand
CTATCGATGATCTCCTTGATCTTGAGGTACGGCGCCTGCGTGTGGCGCTGGTAGGACACCATCACCACCTTGCCAGAGGCATCGCGGGCGCGGATTACGTCGTTCGCCTCGCGGACCGAGTTGACCAGGGGTTTCTCCACGAGCACGTGTGCCCCCGCCTCCAGTGACGCAACCGTCTGGTCACGGTGATACGAATGCGGCGTACTGATGATGACCGCATCCGGAGCAACGCCCCCCAGTAGTTCCTCGTGGGTCGCGAAGGAAGGCATCGACGCCAGCTGCGGGAAGCGGTCGCGTGCCCGGGCGTGCATGTCGGTGACCGGGTCGCACCCTCCCACCAGTTCCACCTCGGGCATCTGCACCAGTCGCCCGATATGGCTGAGCATGTTGTTGCCGAGGCCAATCAGGCCAATCCGCACACGGGTATCACTCATCGCCGTTCCCCTTCCAGACGTTCCCGAACCCGCCGCAGGCACACGCGAAGCGTCTGTCCCTCATGGCGGAGTGGGGTTGGCCGGGAGTGCATCAGCACCGCCCGACGGCCGAAAGGGTATCCGCCCCGGTGGGGACGGCGAATGGAGGACGGAAGGCGACACTGCACCGCCTCCCGAGAACCCTATTTCTTCACCTGGCACTTGCGTGACACGTCACGCTTGTACGAGTCCAGTCAATACTGGTCGCAAAACGAGTGCTGGTGGGATCCGTGCTTGAACTTGTACGGCGTCTTGACGCGGTTGATCTTGGTCCCGCACTCGTCGCACTTGTTGCCCGGCATGCATTCCCCTCCTCTGCAAGCGTACGCGACCGGCGGGCCTGTCTGGAGACTGGCATCGACCGCCGCGACCAAGGATGCCTGCCAGACGTTTGGCGTGCGAAGCATCCCTCTTTCGTCCAATCGCCGGCATATCGTGTCGCGGTGGCGTGGCCCACGCGAAGCGCATCTGAAGCAGGTGGGGCGGGGGGCGGGTTGATCGGTATCAGCACTCCATCTGGGGCAGGGGGTGGAGGCACACTACATGCCGGGAAAGTGGCAATCTTCATGACGTGGTACGCTGCCCCGGGTACGTCCCAGACCGTTCCAGCAACAGTGGCTAGAACGTGTCGCATCCAAGGGACACCCCAGGAACCTGCCCGGTGAAGCTTTCAGTCCTCATCCCGGTCTACAACGAACAGACATCCGTCGAAACGATCGTGCGTCGGGTCACGGCGATGGATCTCGCATCCGTTGCGACACCGGTTGAACTGGAACTGATCGCGGTCGATGACTGTTCGACTGACGGCACCCCGGCAATCCTCGATCGCCTGCATGGTGCACCGGCGGAAGCTCCGGGTGCCGGGCCACAGTCCGGGCGAACCGGCGGTCCCGATACCGTTGGGTCATTGCGGGTGATCCGCCATCCGGTGAACCGTGGCAAGGGTGCCGCCATCCAGACTGCCCTCGCGGCGGCGACTGGCGACTTCGTCATCATCCAGGATGCGGACTTCGAATACGACCCGGCGGATATCCCTCGCCTGCTTGCCCCGGTGGTGAGTGGCAAGACCGCGGTCGTCTACGGCGCGCGCCCCCTTGATGGTTCGGGGGGGCGGTGGCTTCTGGATTTCGGGAACCGCGCCCTGACGTGGGTGACCAACGTGATCTACGGAACCCGCCTCCACGACATGGAGACGTGCTACAAGTTGCTTCCCACCGCGCTGCTGCGGAGTTTCCGCCTGGAGTGCCGCCGGTTCGACATGGAACCGGAGATCACCGCCAAGGTAGTACGCAGTGGATACCGCATCATCGAGGTCCCGATTGACTACCGGCCACGAACCGGTGGCAAGAAACTCTCGGCACGCAAGGACGGACTACCCGCCCTGCAGGCCCTGGTCCGGTACCGCACATGGCGACCAACCGAAACGGTTGCCACAATCCCCACCACCGACCACGCCACGGCCCGCGGCTGACCGTCTCGGGCACGCACCCTACCCTTGCATGTGTGTGATGCCGCCTTGCCGCGGTGTGACCGGATGACGTTGAAACACGACCATGACAAACATCCTTGAAATACTCGGATCCTTCGTGAAGTGGCTGATCGATAGTGGCGGCTACTGGGGCGTGATCGTCGCCATGGCGATCGAATCGGCGCTGATCCCGTTGCCATCGGAACTGATCATGCCGTTCGCCGGTGCCTTGGTTGCCGAGGGGAAGTTCGACTTCACCTTGGTCTCAATCGCCGGTGCAGTCGGGAACGTGATCGGGTCGTGGATTGCCTACGCCATCGGGTACGTGATCAGTCCGGAACGGGTCCGATGGTTCGTGCGTACTTGGGGAAGGTTCCTGCTCATCTCCGAACACGAAATGAACGTCACCGAACGGTGGCTGAAGCGCTACGAGGACGCGGTGGTCTTTGGAAGCCGCCTCCTGCCTGGGGTCCGCACCGTCGTCTCCCTGCCGTGCGGGTTTATCAAGGTGCCCATGATCAGGTTCACCGTACTGACCTTCCTCGGCTCATTGATCTGGTCGGCGTTCCTGACTTGGGTTGGCGTGGTCATGGGTGAGAACTGGAATACCCTCGGTCCATGGTTCCACGCGATGGACGGCATCATCGTCGCCGTTGCCTTGGGCCTTGGTGGGTGGTACGTCTGGCTCAAGATCCAGCCGGCCGCGAAGGTTGGAAACCCCGCCTCCACCACGCACTGATCACCCTTGGGCTTGCATTGCCCGCGACGCAAGTATCTTGCGTGCAACCCAGGCAACAATCGCAAGCCCCATGACGGCAAGGAGGGCGCGTTCATACTGGTTGACCATCCCGATGATGGCCTGCCAGTTCTCGCCGAGATACCACCCGCCAATGGTCAGGATGGCTGTCCAGATTGCTGAACCTGCCGTGGTGAACACAAGGAACCGCCCCATCGGCATGCGGTTCATGCCCGCCGGGACCGAGATCAGGCTTCGGACAAGCGGGATAACGCGTCCGAAGAAGACGACGGCATCGCCGTGCTTCCGGAATGTCTCGAGCGTGCGATCCACATCCCGTTCGTCCATGAACCAGTAGCGCCCGTACGCACGGACAAACCGGCGGATGATCGGCTCATCGGCATACATGCCGATGTAGTAGAGGATGACCGCGCCAGCAACGGCACCGGCGGTGCCGGCGATGATGCTGAGGGTCATGTCCAACTTGCCATCCCGCGCAAGCCACCCGGCAAAGGGCATCACGAGTTCTGACGGAATGGGGGGGAAGACGTTCTCGGCAAGCATCACCAGGGCAATGCCCGTGTAGCCGAGTGTGAGGATGATGTCCTGGATCAGGATCCGGACATAGTCGAGTACCGAGGCAAGCATGATCTTTCCTTCACGGCATGATCAGAAAGGGGGTATGGCGTGGACGCCATCCAAGACTACGGGGTCGCTGAAGCAAACCGATAGGGGTCTGGCCATCGTCCAACGCACTACCGATGTCCCCCACGGTTCGTGATCAGTCACGGCGCTTATCACCAAATGCAGCAGTGCCCCCATACACCAAAAGACATGTGGCGCAGCCAATCGGGGGAGCGCTTGCTACGGAGTCGGTGAGGCGGTAGGTGTCCGCGTGGCGGTGCGCGTGGGACTCGCGGTGCGGGTTCCGGTCGCAGACGGCGTGGCGGTGCGCGTCACGGTGATCGTGGCGGTCTCTACCGGCCTCGTCGGGGTCAGGGTGCGCGTGGGCGTCCTCGTGACCGTGGACGTGATGGTTGCGGTCGGACTGATCGTGGACGTGGGTGTGATCGTCCGCGTCGGGGTCACCGTGCGGGTCCGGGTGACGGTTGGGGTCTGGGTGACTGTCCGCGTCGGCGTGCTTGTCCGGGTGATGGTCACGGTGGAGGTGATCGTCACGGTGGGAGTGATCGTCGGGGTCATCGTGATCGTCGGGGTGCGGGTGATCGTTCGCGTCACCGTGACAGAACCGGTCGGGGTCATCGTGACAGTCACCGTGCGCGTCGGGCTCACGGTGGGCGATCCGGTGACGGTCGGGGTCGCCGTGCGGGTTGACGTGACCGTCGCGGTAACCGTGCTGGTCGCGGTCGCGGTGCGGGTTGGAGTGACGGTGGGCGATCCGGTGACGGTCGGGGTCGCCGTGCGGGTTGACGTGACCGTCGCGGTAACCGTGCTGGTCGCGGTCGCGGTGCGGGTTGGAGTGACGGTGGGCGATCCGGTGACGGTCGGGGTCGCCGTGCGGGTTGACGTGACCGTCGCGGTAAACGTGCTGGTCGCGGTCGCGGTGCGGGTGGGAGTAATCGTCCGGGTGGGAGTAATCGTCCGCGTCATGGTGAAGGTGCTTGTCGCCGTGGCCGTGCTTGTCGGGGCGGGAACGGCACCGACTGGTTCCGGGGATGACAGCAACGAAACAACGCCAAGGAGGAGGATCGGTACGGCTACAAGGATGCGGCGTACCCGGTTGGTCCACATCCCAAGTTTCTCCGATCCATCCCGAACACTGGTTTCCACCGCGAAACCCGTGGAAATCCTGACGGGCAGGCGTTCTGGCCGCACTCAGACCAGAAGCACCACGGGTTGCATGTCCGTGCTGCATCAATGTACGAAGTAACAGCCATCCGGTCAACGGTTCATACCGCCCGGAGTTCTTGGCCACCGCCACATCTGCGGAACTGAAGACCCTCAGCTGACCCTGCCAAGCCTGGGAAAAAGGCGCCTACGTCAGTGGAATTGTTGCCGTCACGGTCGCGGTGACTGTCGGCGTGGTCGTCCGCGTTGGGGTGATTGTCACGGTCGGCGTGATTGTCGGCGTGAGAGTGATTGTCGGCGTGAGAGTGATCGTTCGCGTCGGCGTCAGTGTGCGCGTATTCGTCACGGTTGGCGTGACCGTGATGGTGCGGGTCACCGTCGGTGACGTCGTGACCGTCGGGGTCGGCGAGACCGTGATGGTGCGGGTGGGGGTGATGGTTGGGGTGGACGTCGTGGTCCGGGTCGGCGTCCGGGTGGGGGTGGTGGAGGCCG
>BJHB01000257.1:0-4979 GCA_014191415.1 Chloroflexota bacterium | reverse complement strand
TCGCAACCAATCTGGCCGAGGGGGAGGCCTGCCCCGTCTGCGGGTCGGACCACCACCCGGTGCGGGCGACCGTCGCCGATGGGGCCCCAACGGACGAAGACCTTGACGCCGCCGACCGCGCGCTCACGGGTGCCGCCGAGGCCGAACGTCGCGACGCACAGGCCGTCGCGTCGCGCCAATCGGAGGTTGATGCCCTCGAAGGCAGGGTCGCCACGGCGGTCGAAGCCCTGGGTGCCGACGCCACCGTGATCCTCGCGGACTTGCAGGGTCGCAAAGCGCAGGCCGACACGGACCTCGGCGCCATTGCCACCGCCATCAGGGACCTGGCGGGTGCGGAGACCGGCCTCGACGCCGAACGTAACGCCGAACGCGCCGCCGCCGAGATCCTCATGGCCTCGCGCACGGCCGTGACGGATCTTGAGGCGAAGGTTGGCGCGGCCACGCGTACGCTCGGCCATGATGCCACCCTGCCCCTCGCCGACTTGCAGGGACGCAAGGAGCAGGCTGACGCGGATCTGCACGCGGCGACGAAAGCGAATTCCGACCTTGCCGACGCCACCGGCCGCGAGCCCGCCGTGCGACGAGCCGCTGACGAGGCGTCCGCCCATGCCCTTCAGGCCCGTGAGGCAGCCGCGCAGGCGCAGTCCGCCCTCGACGTGGCAAGGACGCGTGTCGAGGTCGCCTCAGGTGGGATCCCGCCGGAACTGTCCACGCTTGAGGCACTTGTCACCGCGCGACACGCAGCCAATTCCCTTGTCGCTACCTTGGAGGCAGATTTCAACGCCGCCACATTGAAGGAGCGCGATGCAGACGGCGCCCACATCAATGCCGTTGCCGCCGTCGCGGCGGCCGTCGCGGTTGATCGCAACCGCGAGGCTGAACTTGAGCAAGTGGTCGCCGGTCTCGGCCAGGCTGTCCAGCGCGCCGGGTTCGGGAGCGTCGAGTCCTGGCGTGAGGCCCTCCTGGATCCGGCGATCCTGGATGACCTGCAGGCGCGTGTCGAAGCCTTCGAGAGCGAACGTGTCCGGGTGCATGCCCACGCGACACGTGCCACCGACGCGGCGGTAGGTGTCATCGCTCCCGACATGGAGGCATTGCGTCTTGCGGAGGCCACGGCGAAGGCAGCAAGCGAGACTGCCACTGGAGCCGTTGCAATCGCCGAGACCGTGGCCCGCCAGCTTGTTGGCGACGTGACCCGCGCCGAGAATGCCGACCGTGCCGTGACCGAAGCGCGTTCGCGGTACGAGCGGGTCTCTCGCCTTGCCAGCCTTGCCCGGGGCCAGACCGCGGATAACAGCGTCGGGTATCGCATCTCCTTCCAGAGTTGGGTGCTGGCCAGGTTCCTCGACGATGTCCTCAAGGCCGCGACACGGCGCCTGCTGAAGGTAAGCCTAGGGCGGTACGAGGTCAAGCGTCGTGGCGGGGCGACCAACAGGCTCGCCCAGGCAGGCCTCGAGATCGAGATTCTCGACCGCTACACCAACCAGACCCGCGACGCTCGCACCCTGTCCGGGGGCGAGGGATTCCAGGCGTCGCTGTCACTCGCATTCGGCCTCTCGGACGTCGTTCAACAGCACATGGGTGGCGTCCATCTCGACTGCATCTTCGTTGACGAGGGGTTCGGGTCGCTCGACCCCGAGGCCCTCGAGAACGCCTTGCAGATGCTCATTGAACTGCAGCAGGGTGGTCGCCTTGTTGGGATCATCAGCCACGTCGGCGACCTGCGTCAGCACATCGACGCCCGCCTCACCCTGACCAAGACTGCCAACGGCAGCACCGCCACCTTCCACGTGTGACGGCGTCACCGCCACCCTCTCCCGTGGCAACGGGAGGGGGGAGCGGTGGGGTTCAGGCGCGACGTTCGTTCGGGACGCCCCAGAGATTCCAGGTGGCGAGGGCACTGAATGAGGCCGCGCTGTACGCGTTCAGCGACACCAATGCCTCAAGTTGGTCCGGCGTGAATGGGATCACCGGTCCCCACGGCAACGTCCTCCCGGCAACGAATGCGGCGTAAAGGACGGCCAGGCAGACTGCCAGCAATCGGCGGTTCCCCGCCGGACACGTCCACGCTGCGATCACGAGGCAGGGAACCAGGAAGAGTTCCACGCCAGAACCGCGACCCAGGACGACCGTGCAGAAGATGCCATTGAGTGCCCCGACAAGCGGGAACGCGAGGCGGCCTATCCCCGGGTAGCGTCGACTTGCCCACGGGACGGCACAGAAGAACGGTGTTGACAGCATGGTGAGGACAAGCCATGGCGACCATTCGCCGGTGGCCCATCCCACAAACAGGGGGTACGTCGGCTGGTTCCCGAGCAGAACAACGAGCAACCGGTTCGCTGCCCCGGTCAACGGGTCATCGGATGCGAAGTAGCCTGCGAGCGCCTTCCAACCCCGCCCCGCTCCAGTTGCGGCCGTAGAGGGGGCCGTCCCGCGCTCCATCGAGACGGTTTCGCCAGTTCCGGTCACCTAACTATCCCTTCCGGGACCCGGTACCGGATACCACGGGGCGCAGCCGGTAGTGGCTGATGCCCCATTCGGCGCCGCGTGAGTGGCCGAAGAGGCCCGAGGTGGCCAGGAAGAAGATCCGCCACCGGCGACGCCACACCTCGGCGTCAGCACCATATGTCTCTCGCATGATTGCGCCGACTTCGGCGTGGTTCGCATCCATGCGTCGTAGCCAGTCTTCCGCGGTGCGCGCATAATGGCGCCCGTCCCACCGCCACGTGTCTTCAAGATCGAACAGGTCCGGAAACGCTCCGGCCAGTCCATGGCTGGGCATGATCCCGCCGGTGAAGAAGTGCTGCGCGATCCAGTCCGCCTTGTCGGCATGGTCGAACCGGTATGCCCCGATCCGGTGGGTGAATACGTGGATGAACAGGCGTCCGTCCGATGCAAGCCACCCGCGGATGCGATCAAGCAACGCCCGCCAGTTCGACATGTGTTCGAACATCTCCACCGAGACCACGCGGTCGAACGACCCGGCCTCGAATGCCACATCGTTCATGTCGGCGGTGATCACGCGCACGTTCCGGAGGCCCCGTTTCAGGGCCTGCGCTTCAACGTGCGCGCGCTGTGAGTGCGAGTTCGAAACGGCAGTCACCTGCGCATTCGGGAAGGTCTCGGCCATGTGGAGGGAGAGTGAACCCCACCCGCTGCCCAGTTCCAGGATGCGCTGTCCATCGGCCAGTCCGGCGTGGGCGACGGTCTCATCGAGAGCGGCAACTTCGGCTTCCTCCAGGCTTGACGCGGGTCCGCGGTAGAGGCCGGACGAGTACTTGAGGCGTGGTCCGAGAACGAGTTCGAAGAACCGTGCCGGCACCTCATAGTGCTGTGCGTTGGCGTCCTCGACGTTGGTGGCGATGGGGAGGTCACGCATCGCCTCGGCAAACCACGCATCGGCTCCATCCGCCGTGGCGCCGAGTCTCCGCCGGGTCCGCCCGACAAGCCACTGGATGCCAAGGCGCAGGAACGCATCCGGAACCGGCTCCCGTTCGACCACGCTGATGAGTGAAGCGAGAAGCGTCATGTCCCACACCCGTCGCTTCGCTCTTCCACACCCCACACCCCATCACCCCTTGATTTATATGTTCGTTCCTCACAAAGGCCGCCTGGGGTATGGACGCTTCGCTTGCCCTCGCTTCGCCCCCCATCGCCGCCTGATTTACATGCCATCTTCCCGCCAATTCACCCTGGTCGCAGGGCATTCAAGCTTGTAATCCACAGGAGCCACACCCCTCGCTTCGCTACCACACCACCACTCCGCCCCGCCGGATTTAAATGTTTGCTGCGCTTACTAAGCCCGCCTGATGTACGGACTCTTCGCTTCACGCCGGGATTGGCGGCTGGTGCGATATCCTAACGCAGGCATAGCAGGCATCGACAGACAAGCCACTGGGTGTGGGGAAGTCCGCGTTCCTAGCCCCACCACCACCACCTCGCCTGATGTACATGCTTCGTTGCGCGGGACGGTTCAGGAGTGCCATCTGATGAGCGGTGCCGGCGACATACGGCTTCGCATCGCTGTTATCGGCACCGGAATATCTGGTCTCTCAGCTGCATGGCTGCTGGCCGGACCGCATGACGTGACCGTATACGAGGCCGACACCCGTGTGGGAGGCCACTGCAACACCGTAACGGTCGACGCAGGTGATGGCAACGTTTCCGTTGATACCGGGTTCATTGTGTGCAATCCGGATACCTACCCGAACCTCATTGCCCTCTTCGAACACCTTCGTGTGCCGACCGTGCCAACCGAGATGAGTTTCGCGGTCTCCCTCGGCAGTGGCGCACTGGAATACAGCGGCAGTGGCATTCAGGGGTTGTTTGCCCAACGGTCCAATCTGGTGCGCCCGCGGTTCTGGTCGATGCTGCGCGACCTCCTCCGCTTTTACGCCGATGCGCCGCGTGACCTGCCGCTGATGGGCGACCGGACCCTTGGTGAGTACCTGGACTGGCGAGGCCACGGTCGTGCGGTACGCGAGGACCATCTCTATCCGATGGCTGGCGCAATCTGGTCGATTCCCGCGGGACAGGTTGCTTTGTACCCGGCGCGGGCCTTCGTGGCGTTCTGCCAGAACCATGGTCTCCTGCGAGTGACCGGTCGGCCGGTGTGGCGGACGGTGACCGGAGGAAGCCGGGAATATGTCTCCCGCATGGTCGCTGGCCTTGGCAATCGCGTACGCACCGGGGCTCCCGTAACCGCCGTGAGACGCGATGTGGACAGTGTGACGGTCACTGCCGCGGGCTCGGCCGAGACCTACGACCATGTCGTCATTGGTGCGCACGCCGACCAGGCACTGCGCATGCTTGCCGATCCTGACGACGATGAGACGCGCCTGCTCTCCCTGTTCCGCTATGGACGCAACGACACGATCCTGCACACCGATGCGCGCCTGATGCCACGGAGGAGGTCGGCGTGGTCAAGTTGGAACTATCTTGCCCCGGACCGCGCCCCGGGCACGCCCTTCCCCACCCCA
>BJHB01000256.1:0-4985 GCA_014191415.1 Chloroflexota bacterium | reverse complement strand
GCTGCGCCAACCAAGGCAGCCGCGGCTGCACCGACCACCGCGGCAGCAGCCGCGACCAAGGCACCGGAAGCGACGAAGGCCCCCGAGCCAACGAAGGCCCCGGCGGCTGCACCGACCACCGCGCCCGCCGCGGGAGCAGCCACACCGACTGCCGGCCCGGCCCCAGCCCGCACCGCCAAGGGCGGCCTGCGCAAGAGCGCCAGCGGGTATAAGGGCACCCTCAACCTCTGGGTACTTGGCTACACCGCCGGCAACGCCTTCGCCAATCCCTTCGACAACGCCATCGTGCAGTTCCAGGCAGATAACCCGGAGATCAAGGTCGAGATCATCGGCTACCCACCGACCGACGAGGGCTTCACCAAGCTAACGACCGCTCTCCAGTCCGGACAGGGTGTTGACCTGCTCCGCCTGCCGTCAGACCGCCTTCCCGGTTATGTGAGGGACGATCTCGTCGAAGCAATCGACACCTACCTCACCGACGCCGACAAGGCCGACATCCTGCCGAACGTGCTGGATGTGACGCGCATCAAGGACAAGAAGGCGTCGGCGTGGCCCCTGTGGGTCGTGCCGATGGGCATCTACGTCAACAAGACCGTCTTCGCCGAGGCCAAGGTGGAGTTGCCTCCAAAGAATTGGACGTGGGACCAGTTCGTCGACGCCGCCAAGAAGACGACTTTCAAGAACGCCAAGGGCGAGCAGGTCTATGGGTGGAGTGGCTTCGTCGATGCCGGCGTTGTCAACACCTGGGCGCTGTGGATGAACGAGGACGTGTCAGTCCGCCCACTCACGGCAGATGGCAAGTTCGGGTTCGACAACCCGAAAGCCGTCGCCGGCCTCGAGCGGTTCATCAGCCTCGCACTGACCCACAAGGTCACGCCTCCCGACTTCGGCAGCCAGAAGGACGCCGACATCAAGGGTGCGTTCCAGAATGGCCAGTTGGCGATGACCGTCGATGCGACCGGCCCTGCTGCCCAGTTCAAGGGCGCCAAGGTCGATTTCGAGATTTATCCGCATCCGACGATGAATGGCAACAAGCTGACCGTTGGCGCGGTTGGCCTGATCGCGGTCGCCAAGACGAAGGATGAGACCAAGCGCAAGGCGGCCATGGACCTCGGGCGGTACCTCACCAGCAGTGAAGTGCAGGAGGATGTTCCGGCCGGATCCAACGTGCCGACGGGCTTCTACCTTGCACCGGGGGCGCGCAAGTCGGTCAAGATCAACGACCCGCTTGACAAGTTCCTCCCCGTCCTGCCGGACATGTGGTCAACCCCGCTTGTTGCCGACTGGGCGAAGTTCACCCGCCTGTTCCATGTGGAGTACCAGGGCATCATCTCCGGCAAGGTCAAGGCCGAAGAGGCGATGAAGCGCATATCCGCCGAAGCGACGTCACTCCTCAAGAGCTGATCGTAATCTTGGCGACCCTGAGCGCGCGGATGGGCACAACGGACGGCGGGAACGCCGTCTAGTCCAGGGCGATGGGCCAAGCGAAGCGTCTATAAACCTAGGGGCGATGGGGTGGCGCGGTCCACCCGATCACCCTGGCCATTCCGCCTCATCGCCCTGAACCGCCCCGCTACGGAGTCGCGAGCGAATGCAACCGGTCCCGGCGTCAGAACAACCCGGTAATAGCGAAGCGGATGTACATCAGGGTGGGGCGATGGGGTGGCGGGTGCCACGAGGCGGGGGCACGTTCATGACTAACGTGCGACGCTTCCTGCGCGAACACGGTTGGTCGTACGCGTTCATCGCGCCGAGCATCATCACCTTCGCGTGCTTCACCTTCGCGCCGGTGGTGTGGTCCGCCATCATCTCCGTGGAGAAGTACAACCTCCGGACCGGCGGGACCTTCGTCGATCCCATCTGGATGAACTACCAGAAGGCGTTCACCGGACTCGGAGGGATCTTCGTGACCTCGATAGGCAACACCCTGACCTACACGGTGTTCACGGTCACCACGAACATCGTGGTCGGCCTTGCACTGGCTAGCCTGATCCAACCCCTGCACCGGCACGTGCGGACCTTCTTCCGGGCCGCGTTCTACCTGCCGGCCGTCACCAGTTCGCTGATCGTCGGCATGACATGGGCGTACATCTATAACGCCCAGTGGGGCTTCGCCAACTACCTGCTGCGTCTCATCGGTGTGGAACCGATGCGATGGCTGTCGAACCCGGACATCGCCCTCGGCAGCATCACGGCATCGGCAATGCTGACGATCCCGGCCACGGCAGTCGTGCTGTTCAGCGCGGCGATGGGAGGCATCCCGACCGAGTTCTACGAGGCAGCCGACCTTGACGGCGCATCGCCGGTGCAGAAATGGTGGTGGATCACCTTGCCACTGATCCGGCCAACGACCCTCTACCTCACGGTTATCTACACCATCGCGAGTTTCGAGGTCTTCGAACGCATCTATGTGATGGTGCCCAGCGGTGTGGGGCGGTCCACCCAGACGATCGTCACGCAAATCTATTACTCGGGGTTCAAGGACTTCGATCTCGGGGTTTCGGCGGCGCAAGCCATGATGCTCTTCGTGATGATCGGTGCGGTCGCCCTGGTGCAGTTCCGCGTGCTGCGAAGCAATGTGGAGTACTAGGCGATGACGACTACCGAGGCCAAGCGAAGCGTCTATAAATCAAGGGGCGATGCGGTGGCCAAGCGAAGCGACTTTCAGTCAGGGGCAAAGGGGTGGCGATAAGACGGCCTCGCACGGGACCGATCGGGATGACGGTCACCCGAAGCGTGGTGACGTGGTCGGTGCTGATCGTCACGACCGTGATCGCCCTCTTCCCGATGTACTGGCTCTTTGCGAACGCCCTCACCCCGATCACCGCGACCCCGCCACTGACCCCCATCCTCGTGCCCGCGTGGAAACTGGACAACGTGATCCGGTTGTTGACAACGTCCAAGCACTACACGCGATGGGTCGTGAACAGCCTGACGGTCTCGCTCGCTGCCACCCTGTGGCACGTGGTGTTCGATACCTTGGCAGGCTACGCATTCGCCAAGCGACGCTTCCCGTTGCGGAACCTGCTGTTCGTCGCGCTCGTCAGCACGTTGATGGTGCCGATCCACGTGACCTTCATCCCGCTCTACCTGATCAGCCGCAGCCTGGGGATCATCGACTCGATCTGGGCAATCCTGCTTCCTGCGTCTTCACAGGTGTTCGGCATCTTCCTGATGCGCCAGTTCATCCAGACCCTTCCGGGCGAACTCGAGGACGCCGCCCGCATCGATGGGTGTTCGGAGATCGGGGTGGTGCGACACGTGATCGTGCCGTTGTCGATGCCGGCGATTGCCTCACTGGCGATCTTCACCTTCGTGAGGAACTGGAACGACTTCCTGTGGCCCCTGATCGCGGTGAACCGCCCTCAGGAGTTCACGTTGACCGTCGGCGTGGCGAGTCTGCAGGGCGAGTTCATGACCGACTGGGGAATCATCTTCGCCGGCGGTGCCGTGGCGTCAATCCCGATCATCATCTTCTTCCTGCTATTCCAGAGGTACTTCCTGGACGGCTTGCGGCTCGGGGCCTTGAAGTAGGCCGACGCTCGCGCAAACGCACCACTTCGCCAGAGCGAAGCGAATGTACATCAGGGTGGGGGGCGATGGGGTAGAAAAATACACACCGCCCCTCTCCCCTCGACTGGCGAAAGAGGCGGCGTCGTGCATCAGCGCAGCGTGTGTAGATCTGGAGGGACGGGGCGGCGTTGCTGACCGGTATCTAGCCCCGACCGGCGAGGACTGCTTCCACGGCGTCGAGCGTGGCGAGCATGTAGCCGGTGGCGTGGGCGCGTCCGCGGTGACCCCACTCGGAGTCGTCGATCATGTGCGGGACGTGATCGTCAATCAGGAAACCGGTGAAGCCATGCTTCTTGAAGGCCATGAAGATCTCGAAGAGGCGCATCTGCCCCTCGCCGAGGAAGCATTCGGCGAAGCGGTCGGCGGGACCGACGACATCGCGGCAATGGCAGTAGAGGATCTTCCCGAGTGGCACAAAATGCTCGATGCCCCGCATGACATTGTCGTGCCCGCCCATCTCGGACCAGCACCCCATGCAGAAGTCCATGCCCCAGGCATCACTTTCGATGACCTCGGAACCGCGCTTGAACCCCTCGAAACTCGAGAAGATGCGCGCGACACCACCGAGCATCGGCACCGGCGGATCGTCGGGATGCAGGGCCAACTTGATGCCGGCCTCCTCGGCAACGGGGATGACCGCCTTGATGAAGTACTCGTAGTTCGCCCACATCTCGTCGGCGCTGTAGACCCGGCCATGCGTGTTCGGCGAATCGGCATGAAGGGCCATGTCAAATGCGGTACCCCGCGCCCCGCCACGTCCGATCTGGAGGGGTGTCCCCTGCGAGCGCCACACGCTGCTTGGCATCCAGTGGTAGCCGAGGATCGGTATGCCGGCCCGCCCGACGTTCCTGATGGTGGCCTGGTAGTGCTCGATCTGCCGGTCACGCTCGGAAGTGCCGAGCATCGCACCTTCATAGAAGTGCTTGGGGGTGTTCTCCAGAGCTTCGAGCCTCAGGCCGTAACTCTCGACGTATTCGCGCAGGCGCACGAGGTCTTCGTACTCCCAGCGATGTTCGCCCGGCAGGCGTGGCGTGTTCAGGAGAACCCCGGCACACCCGAGTTGCTTGGCGAACACCATCTTCTCGTGGGTCGCCTCATTGAACTGCCCGATCGAGATCCGCATGTGGTCGCCACCCGGAACGCCCGACACGCCCCCTGGCCGACCACCCATCACGACTGCCATCAACTGCTCTCCCTTCGCGCCAGACCGGCACCCTACTCCACCCGACTAACGCCTGATTTATATACGCTTCGCTCGGTCCACCCCATCGCCGCCTGATTTATATATGCTTCGCTCGGCCCACCCCGTCGCCGCCTGATTTATATACGCTTCGCTCGGCCCACCCCATCGCCGCCGATTTATATACGCTTCGCTTGGCCCACCCCATCGCCTCCCCTCATCCACGCACGCT
>BJHB01000255.1:0-5009 GCA_014191415.1 Chloroflexota bacterium | reverse complement strand
CACCCCGTCCCATTCGCTCCTGCATGGCATCCCCCATGCGTCTCGCGAGGGTCGGGTCCTCAAGGTCGTCGTAGTGGGAGATCCCCGGCACATCGTTGAACGGCAGGCCATAGCGGCGCATTGCCGGTCCCCAGTTATACGTGGGTTCCGGATCATCGGTGAAACCCCACCGCGGACCGAGGCTGCCGTTGTGCGCCGCCCGAATTATCCGATGGGTGGGGTCGTAATTCGGGGCGTTTGGGTCGTCATTGAGATAGAGGCCGGCAAATCGTTCGGCACGTTCGCGATGTTCACGGCGTGTCGGGTCGGCCTGGCACAGAAAATAGAAATAGAGGTTGCTTTCACCCTGGTGGAACCAGTCGTACCCACGCTCATATTCATCGAAGACCTGGGGGACTGGCTTGAATTCGCTGACCTGCCGCGTGATGGCTTCCCACTGACGTATTGACAATGAAAGGAGATGGTCTCCCCCACCTAGCAGGTAGAGGAGGGGCCAGTTGTAGGAACTCTCATAGAAGTCGTCTGCACCGTCGCGTCCGGGAAGCGTGTCACCCCAGATCAAAGTGCCATCCGGCTTGACATACCGGTCCAAGAACGGCCGTACCGAGGCGTCAAGGGTGGCGAATAGGTGGCGCTGAAGGACGGCCCACGCGGGTGGGTCAAGCAGTGGCACTGATGCGGTGATGACCGCCAGGTCTTGTGGATAGCTCATGGAGGGAGATCATATCCCGAACTGTTTAGAGAGGCCCCGATCATGGCGCCTGTCTATCGACGGATCAGTCCCAGGAGGTTGACGATGATGGTGAGAACCACGCTGATCACGATCATTGATGTGACGGGTGCATAGACCGAGAGATTCTCTCGCTCAATTGCGACGTCACCCGGCAATCGACCAATGAACGGAATGCGGGGACCGAACCAGAGGAACAAGCCCACCAGCGCAATGGCGGTCCCGATCAAGACCAACGTCCGGCCAAATTCGGGTGCCATGCTTCGAGTGTAACCCGGTCATTCCAGCGGTACGGTCCTGTCACATTGGAGAAGGCTTCGGAGACCCGGTCGACCCCGGATACCCGGTATCCTGCGTGCGTGGAAGTTGCGATTACGCAACATGGTGTTGCGAAAGAGTTCTTGATCACTTCCGCTAACCCGCTTGGTGCGCAAGATGCCCATGACGGGTGGTCTGCCTGCGTTAGGCGCCGGACCCTTATGGCGCGAGTGTGGTCAGTGTCTGGCGAGGGAAACTTTCGCCCTGACTCGCCGAGGGATGACTGTCTCTAGGTTTGCATCGTCGGCCGGCGTTCGGGTTGTGACTGCGGTCCAGTCCGCCAGTGCCGATACGCGGTTCGCCGCGGTCGGTCTATTTTCGGACGACGTGTGGCGACTCACCGGGTCATGAACCCGGGTCCTAGACAACAATCCTGTGCGGTCGTGCCTACCCATCTTGGGTTTGCGCGGCTCGAAAGGCAATCCATGGAAACCGAAACGATCGGAAGCCCACTCCTTTGGGGGGGGCTTCGTTGCATTTGTCTTGGCAATGCTTGCAGCCGACCTTGGCGTATTCAACCGAGGAGCCCACACGGTATCTGTACGGAAGGCAGCCATTTGGAGCGGGGTGTGCCTTGGGTGTGCCATGGCGTTCAACGGGCTGGTGTGGTGGTGGTTCGGAAGTGAACGGGCACTGGAGTTCTCTGCCGGGTACGTCATCGAGGGCGCTCTGGCGGTCGACAACATCTTCGTATTCGTCGTGATTTTTTCCGGCTTCGGCATCCCCGACCGGCACCAGCACCGGGTGCTGTTCTGGGGGGTCACCGGTGCCCTGGTCATGCGTGCAGTCTTCATTCTTGTCGGTGGCGCGCTGCTTCAGCAGTTCCACTGGATGATGTACTTGTTTGGTGGAATTCTGGCAGTGACCGGCATCCGCCTGATGCGCGCCGGTGACCAAGCCTCGTCGCCGGCCGAGAACCCGGTAATCCGACTGATCACCAAGTTCATGCCCGTCAATGACCGTCTGTCTGGCGAGGCGTTCACAGTTGTCGAAAATGGACGTCGCGTTGCAACACCCCTGCTTCTCGCTTTGGTCGCTGTTGAGGTGACCGACGTAATCTTCGCCGTCGACTCAATCCCTGCAATCTTCGCCGTGACCGATGATCCGTTCATTGTGTTCACGTCAAACATCTTCGCAATCCTTGGACTGCGTTCCCTCTACTTTCTCCTTGCAGACATCGTCACCAGATTTATCTATCTCAAGCAGGGACTTGCGCTTGTACTGATCCTCGTCGGTGCCAAGATGCTTGCGATGGACTTCTACAAGGTTCCGATTGTCTGGTCCCTTGGGTTGATCATCACGATCCTGGCTGGGTCGATCATTGCGTCGCTTATCTGGGGCACTGCCAAGCGGCCGGAGGTGTCGACGTCAGTGGACGGTGAGTTGACGTCGGCAAGTTCTGTGCGTCACGCAACGACGCCCTGACCGTTTCCGGCAGGTTCAGTCGGAAACCCGCATCGTCCCATAGCAGGCCACGGTTCAATGCCGATCCGTGGCACTCTGTGCAACCTAACGAAGCGGCCGACGAAGATGGGCGCAGTATGACTGCTCATGGGAACGACCCTCTCGCTGTTTGAGAAGGTGGGGGGTGACCGAGGGGATTTGAACCCCCAACCGCTGGAGCCACAATCCAGTGCTCTGCCATTGAGCTACGGCCACCGCGACGGTCTCGGGAGCTACCATCGAATGGATGGTGACCGGAGATGTTGCGTACCGATTGTAGCGTCAGCCGCCCCTGACCGTCCACCGTTCGTGGTTGCGCCAAGGCGAAGTGGCACACTGGTCACTAGCGGATTGAGCGAAGATTTCGTGCCTCGCGACGCGTCGCAAGCAGGCCGAAGGGATTGCGAATGCGGGTTGTGGTGACAGGTGGTGCCGGGTACATCGGCAGTGTGGTCGTTGCACGACTTGTCGGTTCCGGACACGCGGTAACGGTGGTTGACGATCTCTCAAAGGGCCATCGGGATGCAATTGCCCGAGGTGCTGAGCTAGCTGTTTGCGATCTTGGGGATGCGGCCAAACTTGCAAGCATTCTCAAAGCATTCGCCCCCGATGCCGTTGTCCACCTGGCGGCTCGAAGTCTGGTTGGCGAATCAATGTCCATTCCCGGTACCTACTACCGTCAGAACGTGACGAACACGCTCAATGTGCTTGAGGCTATGGACGCAACGGGATGTAAGTCGATCGTGTTTTCGTCGACGGCGGCCGTCTACGGTGAACCGGGCCTCGCGGTTGGCGGACCGGGGATCGTTGAGGACACGCCGACGGGTCCGACGAATGTGTACGGCGAGACGAAACTTGCCGCTGAGCGCATGATCGGTTGGTACGGCGCGACCCGAGGCTTTCGGACGATTGTCTTGCGCTACTTCAATGCCTCAGGTGCGGTTGGCGGGCTAGGCGAGGATCACCGGCCTGAAGCGCACCTGATCCCGAATGTCCTCCGCGTGGCCCTTGGGCAGGCGCCGAACCTCGCGATCTTCGGGTGTGACCACCCGACGCCGGATGGCACGCCGATCCGCGACTACGTCCATGTGTCCGATTTGGCGGCTGCACATATTCGCGCCCTGGAAGTTCTCGACGCTGGAACAGTCCGCAACGATACGCTGAACCTCGGTAGCGCCAGCGGATTTTCAGTCGCGCAGATTGTGGAGACAGCGAGGCGTGTCACCGGGCACGCCATCCCGACGGTGTCAGCCGATCGGCGAGCTGGAGACCCACCCATCCTGGTTGCGAGTGGGGCGCGGGCGCGAACGATCCTCGGCTGGAACCCTACGGAAAGCAGCATTGAAGCGATCATTGGTAGTGCCTGGAAATGGCATAAGGAACATCCTCACGGTTATTCCCTGTCACGCTAGGTCTGACCGAGGCGCTATGCGGGTAGAGTGCTGGTCTAGCGATACGGACGATCCGGCATGATTCCGCTCAGCGACGATAATCCCACGAGGCGCATGCCCGTTATCAGTGTCACGCTCATCATCGCGTGCGTCGCTGTGTTTGCCTACCAATTTCTACAGTCAAACGGGGGTGATCCGTCATTCACCGCCAGTTGTGGGTTCATTCCATACGAGTTCCTGACCGGCAAGGACCTTCCGCCATTCTCGTGTGTGACCCCGGTCCAGGCGACCATTCTGACCTCGATGTTCATGCACGGCGGTTTCCTGCACCTTGGCGGAAACATGCTCTATTTATGGATATTTGGGAATAACATCGAAGACGCTCTTGGTCACCGTCGTTTTGCAGTCTTCTATGTGGTGTGTGGTCTCGCGGCGGCTCTGACCCAGACGGCTCTGACCTTGTTCACCGCACCAGAGGAGATCGGCATCCCGATGGTCGGGGCAAGCGGGGCGATTGCCGGCGTCCTCGGGGCGTACCTGATCCGGTACCCCACGGCGCGGGTTCGCACGCTTGTGACCTTCGGGTTCTTTTGGCGAACGATCCAGCTTCCCGCGTTTCTCGTGCTTGGCGGATGGTTCGTGTTGCAATTCTTCCAGGGCGTGGCTTCCCTTGGCGGTAGCAGTACTGGTGGAGTCGCTGTCTGGGCACACATCGGCGGGTTCGTCGCAGGTCTCTTGCTGATCACCCCGCTTGTGCCCCGACGGCAACGAGCGTAGGGAGGATGTGGGGGACTTTGACCCGCGTCATGAATCGATTTAATGTAATAGGTTAACTATAATTTGGCCTGTGTGAGGGGCAAGCACCCCCGCGGTTCAATCCGGGCTCCCGCCGGCTTGGGTCACGGCGGCGCGGGCGGCATCCTGCGCTTCGGCGAGGACTTCCCTGACGGGACGCTGTTGATGGAGGACCGCTTTCAGGGCAGGGGCTAGCACCCTTGAAATCTCTGGCCAGTACGCCCCCTGGATGCACGGCACCAAGTTGGTCGTTGCGTCGCCAAGCACCTGTCCGATTGGTTGGTCGTGGAACCATGCGATGCGGTCTCCAAGGCGCGGTTCGTCAAAAAGTC
>BJHB01000254.1:2031-5038 GCA_014191415.1 Chloroflexota bacterium | reverse complement strand
CATTAATGGATTTCTCGTGCAAGGTGTCATCTGGGGAAGCAAAGTTCATCAGGTAAATGCCGTGAGTTACGACTGGAGCCAGATCGAGATCGATGCACCCCTGCCGAAATTTCGTGATGACCGCATCTTTCGGTCGACTTGCGCGCCAGGAAGTCGGATTATGTGACCACACCTGGATTGGGCCCCCGGGGGTTCCGTCGACCCCAAGTCCAACACGGCGAGCACTGTCAATTGCACCGCTTATGCCGCCGTTCAGGTGCGCGCCGAGGCGCGGTTCGCCGCCGATAGTTGCCTGCATTGCGTACACTCACTCCGTGTTCGGGGTAGGTTTGATCCCCCGGGCCCACCAGTATTGAACGAGTGAGCTAGGGAGACGGGCCATGCCAAGTGGCGGAAGTGAACCGTTTGTTCGTGTAGATGTTGCTCGCGCGAAGGAACTGATCGCCGAGGGCGTGCACATCATCGACGTCCGTGAGGCACGGGAAATCGCCCAGGATGGCAAGATCTCCGGGTCCCGCCTTGTGCCATTGAACACCTTCCTCGCGAACCCCACAAGCCACCTTGAGGGCGACAACATCCTCTTCTATTGCAAGGCAGGCGTCAGAAGCGCGATTGCGTGCGAAATGGCTGCGGCGATCGGAATGAAGACCCTCTACAACCTTGAGGGCGGCGTTGACGTGTGGCGCAAGGCTGGCAACCACGTCGACTACGCCTGACACAAATTGGGTACTAGATCAACAACCGGGCCGTGGCGCGTGAACGGGCTCATGGCCCAGAAAATTCTCTGATGTCTTCGCAACCGACTTTTCTGCGGATATCAGTTGTTGGCTTGGGACTGATTGGCGCATCGGCGGCGGCGGCTTGGAGACAGGCTGGCCACTCAGTGACAGGGTGGGGGCCACGCCTTGTGACTCGTGACACTGCTCTCGCCAGAGGTTTCGTCGATGCGGCGCCCGAATCCCTTGCCGAGACTGTTGCCAATTCCGACGTTGTCGTCCTAGCAGCACCGGTACTTGCCATACGTCAACTTCTCACTGATATCGCTCCCCACTTGTCGGCGGGAACAGTGGTGACAGACGTCGCGTCCACCAAAGCTTCCGTTGAGGAGTGGGCGCTTGACGTCCTGCCCGCGAACGTGGAGTGGGTCGGTGGTCACCCCATGGCCGGGCGCGAAACGGCCGGGATCGACCACGCCGATTCCACACTCTTCAACAACCGCGTGTGGGTTGTGGTTCCGTCAAGCAATGCACGTGACGCCTCCGTTGGTCGCGTCGTTCGCCTGGCCACTGATGCCGGGTCGAAGGTCATTACGATGACCGCAGCAGATCACGACGTAGCGGTCGCCCGAGTAAGTCATGTGCCGTTCATGATCTCAACCGCGCTCTCCGACGCAGTCATTGGAAACAGCAAGTTTGGGGAATGGGCGCCAGTCGCAGCAACAGGCTTGCGCGACATCACGCGACTTGCGAGCGGCGACGCAACAATGCATCGGGATATCTGCGTTACGAACCGGGATAACATCGCGAAAGGGCTTGAAGACGTATCAGCTGTCCTCGCCGATCTTGCGAGACAGGTCCGTCAATTGCCGAACCCGGCTACGGCTGTTGGGTCCGAAGAGCTCGAAGTCCTGAACCAAACGTTCCGGCGAATCAAGTACGACCGGGACGGGTGGCTGCCGAATGCAAAGTAGTCAACCATCAGGGTGCGAAAGCAACTTGTCTCATCCCTGACGACCTGCGATTGAGATCTGAACTAGCGACCGACACGATCTTTTCTCAGGATCATTCGTTCGGCAAGTCCGTTCCATCTTGGACGACATGAGTACGCAACGAACGACACCTCGGAGCGCCGCTCCTCAACCTAGGCAAGCGGCACGGAGACGGGTCGAAGGCAGCGGTTCTCCGACAACGCTCAGACCACCAGCAGAACACCTGCCTGGTATTCCGGCGGTTGCAACAGTTGGGGCGTGCGGACCCTGCGTCAGATGCGAAACGCAACTTGCCGAGGATATCCTCGTAACCCGAGACGGCAAGGGCAATCCGATTTGCCTGCCATGCGCGGGTCTTGCCAACCTCATTGTGGTTCCGTCTGGCGATGTCGCATTGACACGCCGCGCCCAATCGCAATCAGGGAGGGTGGCCATTCTGATCGGCTGGTCACCACGGTCCAAACGCTGGGAGCGCCGGGGCACGCTCGTCGAACCTCGGGCACTGGTTTCAGCCAAGGCACTTTGCAAAGCTGACAGTGAAAAGCGAAACGTTGCGAGGCAACGTGCGTCCGAACGGCGAGTTATTGAGGACCGTGAATATCACGCGCAGTTCCGCGCTGCCGTCCTCCACCTCTACCCCGGATGTCCAAGAGCGGAAGCTACTGATATCGCCTCCCATGCTTGTGAGAAGCACAGCGGGCGCGTTGGCCGCACAGCCGATGCGAAAGCCCTCGAGGACGAGGCCGTTCGCTTGGCAGTCATCGCGCACGTCCGGCATCTCCACACGAATTACGACACCGTGATAGACGCAAACCGTGACAAGCGCAAATCGCGGAGCATAGTTAGAGGGTCAATCCATGAGGTACTCGCTGCCTGGGCTTCGGGGCGCGCTGCCCCCACGACCGAGTAGCACCCTCCTGCACTGGTAACCTGTTAGGACAACTGAAAAACGATGCCTTGATGGGAACACATCCACGGTTTCTCGGCGATTTCAGAGACGGGCACCCACGGTGCAAGCGCCCGACACCGAAACGTGGATACCACCCCTGAGCAGTCGCGAGAACCGGGCGAGTAAGTCCGCCCGCTGAAGCGCGAACCGCCACGCCACGGTTACTTGGCGAACGAGGGTGGTAAAGCCGTTCCGTGCTCCAGGCGAGTTGGCCCCGGGGTCGCCGGATTATGGCTCGTGCTACCAAACCCGGGTGGAACCACGCGTTCGCCGATTGTGTCGTGACCTGCACGGTGCAGTGACACGGACACTTTCGAATGCGTCCTGGGGCAGTGGCACTGCCGGCCACC
>BJHB01000254.1:0-2021 GCA_014191415.1 Chloroflexota bacterium | reverse complement strand
GGCCACCCGAGGCGACGTGTACCTCAGTGCTCCGGCATCAAGTTGAAAGCGCCACGCCAAGTCCGGCGTGGTCGGAGCAAGCAATGGCAATGATGCCTCATACCCATGACACCGCTGCGGTCGAGATCTCGACCAGGCGTCACTCAGCCGCGCACGTGATGGCCGAAGCGGTCCTGGAACTGTTCCCCGGAGCACGCTTTGGCATTGGTCCGGCAATCGAAGACGGTTTCTATTACGACTTCGATCTACCGCGGACCCTGACGCCTGATGACCTGGTCGCCATCGAGGCGCGGATGGTGGAAATCATCGCGCGGAATGAGCCTTTTAGTCGCCGGACGCTCAGTAGGGAAGAGGCCCTCGGTCACTTCCGAGACCAAAGCCAGTCCTTCAAAGTGGAACTCATCGAGGCGCTCACGTCGGACGTCGTCAGGGGCGCGCGTGACACCCTTGGGGAAAGTTCCGACGCCGCCGCATTAGCCGGTTCGGAGGTCAGCTTGTTTCGGCAGGGAGGGTTCGAAGACCTCTGTGCGGGTCCGCATGTCGCCAAGACCGGTGATATCGGCGTGATCAAGTTGCTACGAGTCGCTGGCGCCTATTGGCGCGGAGACGAACACCGACCCCAGCTGCAACGCATTTACGGTACCGCGTGGCCAACCCAGGCCGACCTAGATGCATACCTCTGGCGACAGGAAGAAGCCAAGAAGCGCGACCATCGGCGCTTGGGGATTGACCTCGGCCTGTTCCAATTCAGTGACCAGATCGGTGCCGGTCTCCCGATCTGGGGTGAGGACGGCGCACTGCTCCGGTCAGTCGTTGAGGATTTCTGGAAAGTTGAGCATCGTGCGGCTGGATACCAGTATGTGTATTCACCGGCAATCGGGCTTACGGACTTGTGGAATACCTCTGGACACCTATCATTTTATCGTGAAAACATGTATGCACCAATCGTGATGGATGAACAGCAATTCATGCTCAAACCAATGAATTGTCCTTTCCATTTGCAGGTATTTAATCGGCGTACCCGGTCTTATCGTGAACTGCCCATCAGGTACAACGAACTCGGTACGGTCTACCGGTATGAGCCGGCCGGAACCCTCCACGGGCTCCTCAGAACACGAGGGTTCACCCAGGACGACTCACACATCTTCTGCCGGCCTGACCAGTTGGATGCCGAAGTGAATGGTGTCCTCGATCTGGGCTTGAAACTCTGGAAGACTTTCGGTTTTCACGATTATCATATTGAACTCGCCGTTCGGGACCCTGCAAATACCAGCAAGTACCTCGGCGACGACGAGCGCTGGATTCAGGCTGAAGCCGTTCTCGAACGCGCCCTGAAATCGCACAACCTGGAGTACGTTCGCGCGGAAGGCGAGGCCGTTTTCTATGGCCCGAAGATTGACCTGAAGCTGGTTGACGCACTTGGACGGCGGTGGCAATGCACGACCATTCAGGTTGATTTCAACTTGCCGGAGCGGTTCGATCTGTCCTACATCGGTGAGGATGGGGCGCGGCACCGCCCATTCATGGTTCACCGTGCACTTCTGGGCTCGCTCGAACGCTTCATTGGGGTTCTTATCGAGAACTACGGCGGAGCATTCCCAACGTGGCTGGCGCCAACTCAGGCGATTGTCCTGCCCGTTGCTGACCGTCACAACGAGTATGCGGAGAGTGTCGAGCGTGCTCTCACCGACCGAGGAGTTCGGGCATCGAGCGACGTGCGTTCCGAGCGCGTGAACTCGAAGATCCGGGATGCCCAGCTGCGAAAGATCCCGTACATGCTCGTTGTCGGCGATCGTGAAGCCGAGGCAGGCACGGCATCCGTTCGTCTTAGGAGCGGCGACAACCTTGGTGCGATTGCGCTGAAAGACGTCGTCTCGCGCATTGCAGGCGAGATCGACGCCAAGGCGTGACCTAGCCGAATTTCAGACTCAACGCCGAGGTGCCCCAATGACCATGCGAGGCGCCTCGGAGTTGGGCACCTGCCCGATTAGCCATGCTGCGGGTACAAAGCCCCAGCAAGA
>BJHB01000253.1:0-5039 GCA_014191415.1 Chloroflexota bacterium | reverse complement strand
TCGACCTTCACGACGTCACCGACGCGATAGTTGGACTCACCACCGGTCGGGGTGGGTGGGGCAAACGACGTGACAAGCTTCATCTCGAGAGGGCATGCTTCTGAGTAGTGGGTTTCAATAGTCCCCACGGGGCAAGCATCCGCCGGAACTTGGGCGCGGGTGCGCACGGCGCCTGAAGTCGCTTTGGGAGTCGCCGTTGCCACTGGCGCAACCGTGGCGACCGTGGTCGGTGCTACCGTCGGTGTCGAGGCGGGGGCCGTATCGGCGGCGGCCGGGTTCACGCCCCACATCAGGCTGAGGGCGATGGCGGTTGCCATCACGACCGTCAGCATCCATGTCGGGATGCGGTCTCGCTGCCAGGTCAGGATCTTGGTGCGGTTCATGCCGTCCGTTCCTTCTGCCCCTCTTTGGGCATCTCGCCGGGATTGACGCCAAATCTGCGCGTCCCCACTCTGTCGCACAACAATAGTGCCGGATGGTGAATGTCTCTCCATCCTCACGTCACACCACCACCTCCTGGCTGAACCGCGATGCGGGGGTCGGTTTCATCGGGCGATGCTCCCACGGGATGCAAGGCCTTCGATCTGCCCGGAACTGACCGGGATGACATTCGCCCAGACACGGGTGAAGTGATCCTGGTTCGATGAGAATGTCTCTGCCGTGATGTAACGCGCGACGCCGAGTGAATCGACCTCGTAGAGTTCGCCATTCCGGTCACCGTCCAGCACCCAGAGAAGGGCACCGGGGGCGGCGCGTGCCAGTTGGAACTGCATGATGGTCTCCTTGGTGAAGGTCAGACCACCAGTTGCAATGGCGGTCCAGTTGACGCAACCGGCACGTTCTGGCGTTACCCAGTCTAGTACACCACCGGGTTCCACGCCAAATGTTGCACCGGCGATACCGGTGTCCTCCAGGCGGATGTACGTGGTGTGACGCGCGACAGGGCACCATGCATCGGGTTCCGGTGTGGCGATCCCAGTCTGCAGCTCGATGGCACCGCGACCGGGTATGGAGAGGGTGATCACCCCCCTGATGGCATCCTCGACGAATCCCTCCCGACCAATCCGGGCCGGTGCGGTTGCGGGGCTGACTGGCGAAGCAGTCGTGGCCGGACGCGAAGCCCCGCGAGGCGCCGTGACGGTTGGGGCCGGGCCATCCGACGCTATATTCGATGGTGCGTTCGATGGTGCGCCGGCGATGGGTGCCAGGATCGGTTCGATGACGGCATCCACTGGAGGCGACACCGTGACCGTACCCGGGATCATGAGCGTTCCGGTGGCATCGATGGTGATCGGGAGTCGCCCGAGGGTTGCGGTGACCGAGGCACCATCGGAGACGAGACCGGTCTCGAAGCGTCCGGTACCGGCCGGGACGACGGTGACGGCATCGCGACTGGTGGCAGTACCGGTGACGCGCAGGTAGACGGTGCCAAGGAGGCCCTGCCCGCTGAAGCTGCCAACGCTGCTGCCTACCTGTCGGGCGAAACCGAGTTCGAGGAGGGATTGCGCGCCGGTGAGTGCCTGGCGCAGGACGACAGGCAGGGGACTGCCGGTAGCGCGGGTCAGCATGCTCGCGGTGTTGGCACCCGAGGCATCGACGAACTCGAACCCATGGCCCAGCTCGAGGACGATCTGTGTGGCGTCGATGGCCTGGCTTCCGGTGGAAACCCCGATGCTGACCGGCACGATTGATCCGGGGGTGATGGCGACACCCTGGGCCGGCGATGCAAGCCAGATGGATGCGCCGGCACCGGTTGCGCGGGTGGAGACCCTGGCGCCAGTGACCCGGGCATTCAGGGCGCCAATGGCACCATCGGCGACCGTGTAGTGGTGGGTCTCGGCCCCCGGTTCCGATGGTGCGGTGACCAGGGTAGTGCGCGTGGATGGATCCGACGCGGAATCGGTCAGGGTGGCCACACTGGCACGCAGGTCACCTTCGCCGGTGGCACCCGCCTTGGTCGTCAGGGTGACGGTACCGATGCTTGCCGGGCCGCCGGTGAAGGCAGCTATGGCGGAGTCAAGAATGAATGACACACGTCCAGAAAGTGACTGCGTGTCGCAGGTGACACCGGCCGGTTGTGTCGCGGCGCAGGTGGCGGTGAAGTGTGCCGGGTCGTAGTCGATGGTCGCGCGTCCACCCGTGGCGGTGGCGGTACCACCCACCGTCAGGTCGATGCCGGCCGTGAGGATCCCGGATTGCGTGGTGACATTTAGATCGAAAGTGGCGGCGGGATCGACGGTGATGACCGCGCCGGTGACTGGGGCACGGATGGTGACAGCGGTTGGAGGTGTGGCACTGTCGTGGCCGGATGCCTCGGCGAGGGTGACGGAGACGTTGCCGGTACCTGGCGTTCCGGGGGCGAGGGTGAACTGCCCGACGGTGACGGTGCCACCACTGCCGGCGCCACCATCAGTCGTAGCCACGAGGGTCACGCGTGACGCGGTGTCGGCGGTACAGGTGATGCCGGCGGGTTGCGATGGTGGGCATGTGGCGGCGATGGTGGCGGTGCCAGAGACGATCACGCGTGCCCGGTCAAGCGTGACCCCGGCGGGCATGGCGAGGGTGACGTCGTGGGTTGTCGGGTTGTTTGCAGATGTCGTGCTTGTCGGGAGGGGCGGTGAGGCTGCAAGGTTTGCGAGGTTCATCGGGCCGGCCAAGCCGAAGTTCCGCGCCAGAAGGCTGAAGTCCCAGGCATCCACGTACCCGGACTGATTGAAATCGGCGGTAGACGTGGTCACGGTCCCGAAGGTGCGTGACAAGGCAACGAAGTCGGCACTGTTGATCGCGTCATCGCCGGAGGCATCGCCCTCGGGCAGGCTGATGACGGTCGTTGCCGGTGCTGTGGTGGTTCCCCCGGGCGTCAGGGAGATGCCCCGGATGATGACGGTCAGGGCGGACCGGCCCTTGACGAGGACGTCGTAGGTACCTGGTTCGAGGTCGCCGATGGTCACGGTGCTCAGGGGCGTGGTGGAACCGGATTTGCGGGCACTCGTGCCGGTGTAGCGCATCGTGGCCGAGGCGGTGGCCGGGTTGGTGCCGTCGCTGGCAACCGACGGGGGAGTGACCGGTTGGGCGCGCCGGGTGGCGAAGGTCGTCTCGCCGGGTCGTCGCAGGCCGACGCGCATGGTCTGGATGAAGCGTGCATCCGCATCGGAGGCGGCACGGCCCTGCAGAAGGGCTTCGACGGTGAGGGTCGATGGCTTCTGGCGGGTGACCGCGGGCAGGACATCAAGGGTTTGCGCGTCGCGACCGCTGTCGTACAGGTTGGTGACGAACGGTGTCCCCGTCTGCTGGCGGATATCGGTGGTGGTGGCGATGCCGAGGGTGATGGCCGAGGTGGCAGGGGTGCCGGCCAGGACGCTGAACCGAAGGCGGATCACGGCGGTCGGGGTCGTCAGGAGAGAGGGTGTCGCGGTGCGCACGAGGCGGACCTGCACCGTCCCGGGGGTGGTGACGGCGACGGCACTGTTGCCGTTGGCGGCGGTGCCGCTGGCCAGGGCGAAGTCGGTGCCACTGGCGGGGGAGGTTGCGAAGCTGATCTGCGTCGGGTCGTAGGTGATGTCGAGGTCGAACCGGTCGGCTTGCTGCATGTCGGCCGTCCCGGCGAGGGCCGCAACCTGGACGTCCAGGAACCGGAGGTCGGTGACCGTGCCAGTGGCGACGGTGCCGGTGGTAGTGACCTCGAGTGGTGGGGCGAGGCCGGAGGTAACCGCGGGCGGGAATGTGACGGTCAGGCCGAGGCCAATCGTGCCGCGCACGGCAGGAACCGATGCGACGGTGCCACTGGTGGTGGTGATTGTCCAGTTGAAGTCCGGGTTATCGCCGCTGGCGGTGAACTCGCCAATGGTCGCGGCGGTCGTATTTATATCGAGGCTGCCCCGGCGCAACGGTCGCAAATAGATCGTGGCGATCACGTGGGGGCCTGACCCGGCATCAACGGCGAGGCGGTTGATGCCGGTGACCGTGATGATGACCGTTCCGGTTGTCCCGGAAACGGTGTAGGAAGATGCCTAAGTGGGTGACCCGAACGCGCTGCCAGTGGTATCAGCGAAGCTCGTGGAGGCACCCGCGGTCACGGCGGTCGGGGGTGATCCGGTTGGCCCGCTGACAAGCATGAAGTCGGCGGTGTTGAAGGTGGCAGTGACGCGGGCGCGGTTGGCGTTGCGCACGGTGGTGGTTGGATTGATGACCAAGGCGACGGGAACGACATCGCCGATGCGCCGGACGGTGCCCACAACCGGCGTCGCGGGGATGGCGGTGACATTGGCGATGGTCTGCGCGACGGCAACCGTGGTGCCGGAGACCGGGCCGAGGATGTTGGTGCCGGTGGTGGCGCCGTTGACGATCGATACGATGCCGTATCGACCACCCGATGAGGCGGAGTCCTTCAGGGAGATGGTGTGGCTGACGGTTGACGGATTGACAGGGTTGTTGCGTATCCGGAGGAAGACGCTGCCGATGACGGTGTCCGTCCCCGGTACCAGGGAGATGTTGGTCGTGGGGCCACTGGACGGAAGCGCCGTGCCGGCATCGAAGTTGATCTGCCCGACGATGTTGGGGGCGGTGCCGGTCTGGGTGTAACTGTTCTTGAGGACGGTTGCGCTCAATCCGAATGCACCGGATGCAACGGCAACGATCCCGTCATCGGTGAGGACCGTCGACGAAACCTGCCGGGGGGTGAGGTTCGTGGGTCCGGTGACAAGCAGGAGTTCGGCAACCGGGAAATCAAGGTAGGCCTGGATGGCGTTGATATCGACCGCACGGGTTGTGGCGAGGGCGATGTCGAAACGGACTACGTCGCCGACGCGATAGGTCGAGGTGGCAGCGCTGAGGTTGGTCGCGACCAGTTTCATGGTGACCGGACAGTCGGTCGTGGGCACGGAGATGGTGGTGTTGCAGGTATCCGGGTTCATGCCCCGTGCGGTGACCGCACTGCGAACCACGCGACTTGCCGGTGTGCTGACCGGATTGGAGGGTATCGGAGAGGCCGTCGCGACTGGCGACGCAGTGACGGTGGGGGTTTGGATGGTTGGTTTTTC
>BJHB01000252.1:0-5043 GCA_014191415.1 Chloroflexota bacterium | reverse complement strand
GTAGCGGTTGATGAAATTGGTGTGCGCGATCCTGTCCGACGCCGATGCCAATCGGGTGGTCGAGGCGGTGGTGCAGGCAGGATATCCAGGACCGACCCGGATCAATACGGTCGGTGGCTTCCTGCGTCGTGGCAATGTCACCCTGCTGCTTGGGGTTGAGGACACACAGGTCAACGGTGCCCTCGAACTTGTGCGTTCGGTCGTTGAGGCACGTCCTGTAGTGCAGGGTGCGCGCCGGGCGACCATCTTCGTCCTCGACACCGCCCGTGTTGTCCGCTTCTGATCAGATGGTGCACGACTGGTTGACCGGCGATGCGCGTACCCTCGCCCCATCACCGCCCCAACTCGCCAGATTTGCATACGCTTCGCTTGGCCCACCATCATTCATTGACACTTCTCGAAGTCGGCGGGATGAGACCAACTGATGAAATACCACCTCTGGACGATCGGCTGTCAGATGAATGTCGCCGACAGCGAACGGATCGCCCGCGCGCTGCACGAACACGGTCATGCGCCAGTAGCGACCGCGGCTGATGCCGACCTGGTCCTGCTGACGAGTTGCACTGTTCGTCAGGGTGCGGAGAACCGTCTGTGGGGTGAACTTCGCCAACTTGGTCAGCTCAAGAAGGCCCGGCCGGAACTGGTGGTTGCCGTGACCGGTTGCGTCACCGATGGCAACATCAATGGCTTTCTCAAGCGCGCTCCCATCGTGGACCTGTACGTCAATCCGCGTCGCCCTGAGGATCTGCTCAACCATCTGGCCGAACGTGGCCTGATTGACGCACCGGATTACGGCGACCTGAACCCGGAAAAATTTGGCTCGGGTGAGGAAATCGCCACCGAGACGGTCTCGCACGCCGTCTCCCGCTACGTGCCGGTTATCTACGGATGCAACTACCGGTGCACCTACTGCATCGTGCCGTATACCCGCGGTGATCAGGTGTCGCGGACAATGGCCGAGATCATCGAGGAGTCCAAGTGGTTACTGGCAGAGGGTGCCCGGGAACTGGTGCTTCTGGGTCAGACCGTGGATGCGTATGGTGAGGATTTGTCGCCGCCATCGCGCCTGTCGGACCTCCTGTATGCACTTCACGACCTGCCCGGTCTGGAACGGATCCGGTTCCTCACCTCCCATCCCAATCACATGACCGATGACCTGATCGAGGCGGTGGCGGTGCTGCCGAAAGTCTGTGAACACATCAACCTGCCGGTGCAGGCAGGTCACGATGCGACGCTCAAGCGCATGGCACGCCGGTACACCGTGGCGCAGTACCGGGCACTTGTCGACCGGATCCGGGCCCGGATCCCCAACGTGGGACTGTCCACCGATGTGATCGTCGGGTTCAGTGGCGAAACCGACGATCACTTCCAGGGAACGCTCGACCTCTTGCGCGAATGTGCATTCGATGTGGTCCACGTGGCGGCGTATTCACCGCGGCGGGCGACGCCATCGGAACGCCTGTGGGATGACGACGTGCCCCATGCCGAGAAGAAGCGCCGGCTGCATGCCGTCGAGGATCAGCAGCGCGAGATCCTGAAGGCGCATCGCGGCGCACAGGTGGGGACGACTGTGCAGGTCCTTGTGGAAGGGCCGGCATCGCGCAAGGGACGGGGTGGGTCGAACACCACGCTTGGCGAACCGGGGACGGCCGTTGCCGACGATGATGACGCCGGAACGGCACCGGGTGTGCCAGGCCGCTGGGGCGGTAGGACGGCGACGAACACGCTGGTCTTCTTTGATTCGGTCGAGGATCCGACGGGACGGCTGATCGACGTCGAGGTGACCAAGGCGAGCCCGTGGTTCCTTGAAGGTGTCTCGCGGACGCCAGTGGTGGCGGCATCGCGCCGGGTCATCCTGCCGATGCTGGCATAGCCGTGGGTTTGTGCCTCCCTGATAGACTTCCCAGCAATGGTCCGGCGGTGACGGCGCCACCTCGGAGATACCTTGTCTTCGCGCCAAACGATCAGGCACCCGGCGGGTGGTCATTGGGATTCACGGGTTCGGGATGGTTGCCATCGTCGATGGCGCATCTCCCGGGGTACGGCATGACCGACGCTCAGGGTGCCGAGAGGCATCCCGACACGGAAACGTAGTGGCACGGTTCGGATACAGACCCGGCGAGACCGGAACGGCAGGGCGTACCCAGTGGTGCGCGCTGCGAAGACCTCGCGGACGGCAGTGAGTGACGACCGACCCGGCGAAGGATACGCAAGAACATGACACAGATGACTGTTGCAGAACGCCAGCGGAATAAGCGGCTCTTGGCTGATGAGGCCGTGAAGTTGGCGATGCAGAACCGCTGGCAGGAAGCCGAAGAGAAGAACCGCGACATCCTGCATGCGACACCGAACGATGTCGAGGCGCGCAACCGCCTTGGCAAGGCGTTGTCGGAACTGGGTCGGTACCGCGAGGCGTATGACGAATACTCGGTCACCCTGCAGTACGACCCGGCAAATGTGATCGCGCAGAAGCAGGTCAAGCGTCTGCAGTTGCTCGCGGAACAGGGCCAGTCCGATGTGCCGAACGAGGCACGCCGGAAGCTTGATCCGAAACTGCTGGTGGAAGAGACTGGCAAGACCGGCATCTTCCCATTGCCGAACAAGGCCTCGCAGGGCGTCCTGGCGCGCCTGGCAGCGGGTGACGAACTCTTCCTGCAGGTGGAGGGGGCGACGGTCCACATCGTTGACGACCGTGGGGACGTGCTCGGCGAACTTCCCTCGAAGGATGGTTCCCGGTTGGTCAAGCTAATGTCTGGTGGAAACCGGTACGTGGCAGGGGTGATGTCGGTTGGTGATCGCGAGTTGCGCATCCTGGTGCGTGAGCTCTACCAGGATGCGACGTTGGTGGGTAAGGTCTCCTTTCCGACGCGAAGCACGGGGCAGTCATCCGTCCATGCGCACTTGCGGGCCGGCCTGGAGCGTCGCGACATCGACGAGGACGACATGGCCATCGACGATGCCGATGACGACGCCGGCGAAGGCGAGGAAGAGGTTGAGGAAGTGCCGAATGACCTCGACGACATGGATGGTGATGGTGGGTCCCGCGACAACTGATCGCGGTCGGTGAGAGGGGTCGGCCCGCGCGGGAACGTCGGTGCCGGCCTGTTATCATCGTGGGCGTCGCATCGCAGGCCGTTTCCGGTGTGTGGTGCGCAGGATGGCCCCGTAGCTCAGTTGGATAGAGCATTTGGCTACGAACCAAAAGGCCGGGAGTTCAAATCTCTCCGGGGTCACCAATCAAGATCCGCACACATCGGCCCTGGCCACGCGACTGGTCGGGGCTTTCCTGTTCCCGGGTCTCCGCGCGGGAAAGGTGCCGGCGAAAGCGGTTGACCGGTACCATGTTGCGTGGATGTCGCATCCGCGATGCGCTGTTCAACTGGCCCCGTAGCTCAGCGGATAGAGCATTTGGCTTCGAACCAAACGGCCGGGCGTTCGAATCGCTCCGGGGTCACCATTACCGTCTTGCACCCGCAGGACACCCCTCGACGGTCCCATGAGGCCTCCGGGAGGGACACGCGTCATTCCCGCCCATTGCCCGGTGTGCCCAATCATCGTGTAGCCAGGGATCTGGCAGCCCGGAAGCACCCAAGCACCAGAACACTGCTTGGGGGACGTGTCTCACGGTAGGCCCCATTCGAGATGTGCATGTTCCGAAGCGGACTAGCCGGGAACGGTCCAATCATGTCCACCATCCCGGGTTGGACTCGCCATGCGCGGTACGCTTCCTGCCTTGGGTGGTCTTCCCACTTCTCCCACAGGACAATGACATCCGGATTGTCTTGATCAACTACTTCTCGACCGCCCTGCAGGTCGCGAATGCACGAGTATCGGCAAGAGTATTTACAAGTATTTTTAGAAACTCCGGATCTTTGCCACGCTTGCAAGCGAATACAGCGATTGCCGTGTGAGCCATGTGCTTTGCTTGCAATCAATGACGGTTCCCTGATGAGGGAGTGACCTGCCAGCTCGGGGACGCCGACGTAACCGGGGCACGCATCATGACTGGGTATCTCGCCTTGCTGGTCATCCGCAGAGGGTTTCCGGATGATGCGTTTCAGTCGCTGGTGGCCTGGCCAATCTCGTGCCGGTAGGCGCAGTAGTCGCAGGTTGGCGACGCGTCGGGGATCGTGTCGGATTCGAGGCAGTCCTTGATGGCGAAGATGGCCGGTTCAACCCAGGTGTCGTTCCCCTCGTGCGCGAGGATTGTGACCTCGAACTCGAGTCGGTTGAAGAAGTGGCGATATCCGCGGAGGCCGTTGGCGAACACGAAGTACGCGGTATCCGAGACCGGATGTCCCATCTGCCGGAAGACCCACTGGTACCACTCGACTTGGGTCTTGTATCCGCTGCGGTACTCGCCATCCAGGCTTGGCGGGGTCTCGGAACTGGTTGACTTGTAGTCGACGACGTGCCATTCGCCGGCGGGGTTGATCCACAGGTCGTCGATGCTGCCGGTCAGGACCAGGTTGGTTTCCTGGTGCAGGACGCTTGCCCCGACATATTTCTGGAAGTCGTCGCGCCATGTCCGGAGGTCTGGATGGGCAAGCGGAACCGCGTCGATGCCGTTCCGGGTCATCATGGGATGCGGTTCCTTCTTGCGTCGCCACCCATCGAACTCGTTCTTGAGTAGGTGGTCGACGGCCGAGTTGAGCGACCAACCTGGCATGTCGGGTCGGTCGTACCCGAGACGACGGTCGAGGTAGAAGCACCGCGGGCACTCGAGGAACCGGGCGGCCCGCGAACGTGACAGGCTGAATGGCTTGTCGGAGGCCGGGTTGTAGAGGTTCCGGGTGCGTCGCTTGTATGGGGCCATGAGGTCTCGGGCCTTTCAGGGGCGGAGCAGGATGACCGTTTCACAGAATGTCATCAGAATGATGATGCAAGATCGTGAACGAAAATCGTACGGCATCGGGAGGATGAGCGAGCAACCTCGACTGTCAGCACCGGAACTCGGACAGCGCGGTATTGGAAGGTCACTACCCCTCATTACATGGAGACAAATGAAAGACATGGAGACAAATGAAAGACATGGAGACAAAT
>BJHB01000251.1:0-5095 GCA_014191415.1 Chloroflexota bacterium | reverse complement strand
CGGCTCCTGAAGACATCCGGCAGCCGGCAGGCACAACGGTGGCGGTTTGGTGCGCCGGGTGGCCGGCCGCGGTTGAGCGGCAAAAGCGAGATGTCATCTCCGCCCTTAGCGGTGCCGGGGCCTCGGCGGTTTTCGGACCAAATCCACAAGCTCACGAGACATTCTGGGCCGGAATCTCTCGTCCCACAACCCTTGGCGTCCAAGTCAAACTCGCATCGCTCCCCTCACGGATTGGCGAACTTGTCGCGGTCTCGTCCAACCTTGCCTCACAAGCAAGCGACGCGGACGCAGATTGGATTGTCTATGCCGGGGTTGGCATTGCGCGTCTGGCATTCACTGGCGGGTCCGTTGACCTGATTCGACGAATTCGTGATGCCGCTGCATTGAGAGGCGGAACCTGCGTAGTTGAATCGGCTGAAGGAGTTCCAATTGACCCCGTTCTTGCCTGGGGGCCAGTCCGGGACGACTTCGCGCTGATGCAGCGGGTCAAGGAGCAATTCGACCCGAAACGGACGCTTAATCCGGGACGATTTGTCGGGGGAATCTAGTCCCCACCGACACACACGCACACGAAGGAAAGTCAGATGGTCATTCTCGACATGCCAACAGGCATCGATCCGAACAACCCCATGACCCACGTGCCACCAAGCCCGGGTCTTCAAGGGTTTCTCGGTGAAGAAGACTATGAAGCTCTCGTCAAGTGTGTCCACTGTGGACTGTGCCTAAACCAGTGTCCGACCTACCGGGCAAACGGGCTTGAGCCAGACTCGCCTCGTGGGCGTCTCTACCTCATCCGCGCGGTCGCGGAGGGAACTCTTCCTCTTTCCGACGAGGTGGAGGATCACTTGAACCAGTGCCTTGTCTGCCGGGCATGCGAGACCGCGTGCCCTTCTAATGTGCAGTTCGGCCAAGTCATGGAGGCCGCCCGTCATTCAATCCTCAAGGAGCGTGCAACACCACTCCGGCGGGCGCTGACCTGGCTGGCGTTCAGGCAGTTGTTCCCGCACCCCGAACGTCTCGCGTTCGTTGGCTCTCTCTTGCGGTGGTATCAGCAAAGCCCGTTGCCTGCCATCGTCCAGCTTGCTACCCGGATTGGTCTTGTCCCGCCCAGGTTGGCGCTCATGGAAAAGATGGCCCCGCCACTGAGTGACCGATTTTTCGAGACCCCCTCAACCGAGTTATTCGCATCGGATGGACCGGCACGCATGACTGTCGGGATGGTTTCCGGGTGCATCATGCCTCTAGCGTTTGCACCAACCAACGAGGCGACCGTACGGGTCCTTACTGCAAACGGATGTGATGTGATCGTTCCGCGAGCCCAGAGATGTTGCGGAGCATTAGCCTCGCACGCCGGCGACGAGCCGAGCGCCGTATCAATGGCCCGCGCGAACATAGACGCATTCGAGACGGCAGGGATGGACCGCTTGGATGCAATCATCATCAATTCCGCGGGTTGTGGCGCCCAACTCAAGAACTACGCGCACATGCTCAGGGACGACCCAGCGTATGCGGCCCGAGCCCGCCGGTTTCAGGCAAAAGTTGAAGACGTTGCCGAGTTCCTCGTTCGCGTCGGATTGACCGCACCTTTGGGGACGGTCAACCGAAGTGTGACCTACCAGGACGCGTGTCACCTCGTCCACGGTCAAAAGATCAAGGCCCAGCCCAGGGAGCTTCTTCACATGATTCCTGGTGTCGACCTGATAGAAATGAAAGACCCCGATCGCTGCTGCGGGAGTGCCGGGATCTACAACATCCTCCAACCGGACATGAGTAGCCAGGTCTTGGAAGCCAAACTTGAGAATGTTGTTGCTACCAAAGCTTCCTGCATCGTTGCCTCAAACCCTGGGTGCTTGCTGCAAATCAACATGGGGCTAAGGGACCGGGGCATGGATATGACCGGAATGCACATCGTCGACATACTGGACGAATCGATAACCGCCGCTCGAACCGCAGACCCCGTTCATGCTTAAAGTTCATCCATTTCCTCCGACGCTCGCGGACGCGGATAAATGTCGCCCCAACCGGCGGCGTCGAGTTTTGCCCCGAGATTTAGCAGAACTGTTACCTGTTGCCATTGCAGAAATTACTTGCAAATCGTCAGAATTAGGCAATCCCAATGAATCTGGCTACGTATAGAAATACGGCGGCAGTGCCTGGTTCCGACCGCGCACTGTTTCCGTGTAATTCCAACCGACTGACCCCGTGGGACAAGACATCGATCAGCACGGGTGCCTCCCATGATCATTACTGACATTCCCCGAGGAGCTTCACACCGATGAACCGCGCGATTTGGCCGAACCGCTTTTGGCGCCGGTCGGGACTTGTGGCACTCACAATCTCGAGCATCTTTTCCGGGGGCTCTCTCGTGAGTGCCGATTCAGGGGTTTCCCCACAGGTCTCAACAGCCGTCCTGGGATACCGAGGGTCGTCGCAACATTCAGGCCAATATACGGTCGCCGGACCCCAATCACTGAAAGTGGACTGGTATGTCGCCGGGGTTGATGACGTAAACGCCCCGGTGGCTATCCGGGCTGACGGGACGATTTACACCGTCTCAACGGATGGTGTCCTCCGCGCGCTTTCTTCAAGCGGAACTGAACTCTGGACATCGCAGCTTGGCACGCGCAGCTACGGCTCGCCTGTGTTGACCCGGGAAGGAGACCTGGTCTTAGTCGGAGACCAAAAGGGTCGCGTTCGAGCATGGAACGCAACCGACGGAACCGGGGTGTGGGTCTCGGCGAACTACGGCCAGGTTCTTGGGGCGGTCACAATCGGTAAGCACGATTTCATTTGGTTTCTTGCCAACAACAACCGGCTAGTGGCACTCAAGCCTGATGGGACGGAAGAGACCGTTGTCACGCTCCCTGCCGACGGGATCGGAACTCCTGCGGTGACCGCGGATGGGACCGTTGTGATCGCAACTGTCGACGGGCGAGTTCGGAGGTTCTCCCCGAATGGAGACCCTACAACGTGGGAGACCGCATTGCCTGCCCCTCCAACAACCTCCGTCGTCATCGGCTCGAACGGGAACCTTTACGTTGGTGCGAACACCGAGATGGTGGCAATCGAAGCAAATTCTCCCGCAATCCTTTGGAGAAAGTCCATTGGCACCCCAATCCGTTCTGAACCTGCTGTCGGCTTCGATGGAGCGGTCTACTTCGGTGCAAATGATGGCAAGGTCTATGCGATCAGCGCCGAAGGCCAGACACGCTGGTCAGATCAGACCGGGGCACCCGTGGTGTCTTCTCCTGCAATTGACGCACTCGGCAATGTCTACATAGGATCGGGTGACTCCATTGTTTACGGATACACATCCAATGGCAAGAGGATCGCGACCTTTCGCGCGTTTGATGCGGTGAACTCTGCGGTTGTCATCGGCCCCAACGGAAACCTGTATGTTGGGTCGCGCGACAATCGGCTTTACGCGCTCCGAGACAACACGCGCAACTTTGCCTCTTCGCCGGCAGATCGTGTTGGCGGGGATCTCATTCGGGATCAAGCCACTGGAATGGTTTACGTTGTCATCAACGGCAAACGCTCTCACGTCCCGGACCCCGTAACCCTTGCCCGATTGGGTGCAGGCTCCAAGGCCCCAATAAACGCCACTCCCGAAGAACTGGCTAAAGTCCCAGTCAGCGCTCCCATTCCCTCACTCCTGGACGGGTCCATCATTTCCAGCTCCACAGGTGCCGTGTACCGGATCGCAAACGGCGAACGAGTACCGGTACCTGAAGGCGCAGCAAACGCAGTCGCTGCGCCCGACCAGGTAATCCGAACGCTGCCACTTTCAGCTTCCGACGGACGGGTAGTAAAGGGCACGGACGAGCGGGTGTACATCATTGAGGGCGGTAATAAGCGGTGGGTTACGTCCGCCTCCGCCCTATCCAGGATCGGCAAGGCTTGGTCCGACGTCCACCTGGTGACGGACTCGGTGCTCAAGGGGTTCGCAACCGGCGCCCAGGTCGACTAGGAGACTTCGAAGGGAGCGTTGCTACGTTGGCGGGGCACCGTTCCAAACGGCTCCCCGACCAGAACTTCGATCTAAGCAACCCGAGTTCAAGAAGTCGCCAGTTCCGCCTGCCCACCGATTGTGAACCATTCTCCCGAAATCAGAAAAGCTAGAGCACACCCAAGAACGTGACGTGACGCGAAGTCGCTGGAAGTCGTCGACACTTCAGAAACCCCATGATCTGAGCCCATCTTGACTATATTTAGGGCCACGGTGTTCCCGGGTGAGGTGGACAAGAGCTGGGTAAAACAGCCCGCACTTGGGCTTCACGGCGATTGGAGGATGCTGAAAGCATCCGAGATGGCGAAGCCGCCTGACGGAAGTTCGATGCCGGGCAGTCCGCTCAATCCTCGATAGCTACCGTTCCTGCAGGTCCAACTGGTTCAGTCCCGTCTCATGCGTGCGAAGTTTGCCATGAACCGTCAACCATGCGGGTTCCGTGGCGGTTTAGTCATCGTTCTGAGACACGAGAATCCGTACTGTTGCCCGCTGCGGACGTTCCAGGCAATGTACCTGACGACGCTGGCAATTCTCAGCACTACGCATCGGAAACCTTGCAGTGTCGTTCAACACGAGGTCTAGACCACCTTTGCGTTCGATTAGGGTGGCGTCACACCCAACCCGCCATCTTGGAAGAGTGGGTGGGATCTGGCAACTAGCGCCACCTAAAAGACAGCGCGCAAAGTCGATGACATGCACACTCCAGTTCCCGGCGGTTCATCCAATCCGCAACCTTGGGTCGAACCGCCGCTCCTTACCCGGAAGCGGGACTAACTAGTGGAGTGCCCATCGATCCCGTTTAGACGCCCAAAGTGTGAAGCGACAATCAAACCGGCCCTTGACGCAAAGACGGGCGCAAACCGCAATGCAAATCCAGTGGCATGGTAGACAAACGTTCCGTCAGCCGGCCCAAACCCTCAGAGGCCCGGTCGATACAAATCACCGGCTCTTCGCAAAACGCGCGGGATCCAACCAGCATCCCCCTGCATGTCATTTCGCGGGACCGCGAATCGGGGCACGTGGACACAGTGAAGTCAACGCCGGACATGTCGGATAGCTCCTGCCAATGCGAAATCCAATCGCTTG
>BJHB01000250.1:0-5109 GCA_014191415.1 Chloroflexota bacterium | reverse complement strand
ATCTGTGCCGAGATGCGGAAACGGGGAACCTATCTCGTACCGACTCTCGTCGCCCCTCTGTGGGTGGTAAGGCGAGGCGAGGCAGACCCCACATCAGTACCCGCCTGGGCGGTTGAGAAGGGTCGCTCCGTCATGGCCGACCATCAGGCAAGTTTCAGACTGGCCGTTGAACTTGGCGTCACCGTGGCAATGGGGACGGACAGCGGGGTAGGTCCGCATGGCACCAATGCCGAAGAACTAGAGCGGATGGTCCTCGGCGGAATGTCAGCAATGCAGGCAATTGTGGCTTCAACGTCAGTCGCAGCCCGATGCTGTCAACTCGATCACCTGACAGGAACGATTGCCGTTGGAATGCGCGCCGACATCCTGGCTATCCACGGCGACCCACTGGCCGACATCCGTCTGCTTCAGGACAGTGGCAACATCCACTTGATCATGAAGGACGGTCACGCCTTCAAACCGATTCACTGACAGATCCAAGCGCGCAGGGATCACAAATGTCTCGCGCGCGATCACATCACTACAACTGTGCCTCGGAGCATACGAAACCACCCTGGATTTCCCCTGCTCAGGAGGCGCACCCAGAGCCGAAGTTCTTGCCGATTAGAACGGGACCTCAAGACCGTCGTTTGCCACGATGACTTCGCCTTGGTAACCGGCATCCCGTGCCTCCGATATAGCCCGGGCCGATCCGCTATCACCGTGGTATTCCGCACTCAGGTGGACGAGCAGCAGCCTCGGCACCCCGGAATCCTTTGCGACGAGTGCAACCTCACCGGCATGAAAATGCCCGAGTTCGTGGACAAGGAGATCTGCGCCCGCGAGGTACGGGCGGCAATCCTCTGGAGACCCAGCATCTCCGGAGTACACAAGCGTGTGGCCTTCTGTCTCCAGACGGATCCCGTACCCGACTGGCGGAACCCCGAAGTTCTCGTTGATCAGTCGTTGGGCGTGCGCGTGGGTCCAGTGAGTGGTCAGGTACATGAACGCGGACGCACTACCGCCGAGGTCAATCCGCTCCTCCGGACCGATGTCAGTGACCGGCAACGGAAAGATGTCACGTCGCAACACGTCATCGAATGGAAGGAGGTAGAACGAGCGAAGCAGGTCAAGGCGATATGCCGAAAGGGGCGGACCATACAGCGGAATGATGACTGGCGGCGTTCCCTGCTTGGGTGCCGTGATCGCATTGTGTAGCCAGAGCCTCTGCAGCAGCAGCGGAAGGCCCGCGCTGTGATCGGCGTGCCAATGGGTCAAGAGCAAGGCACGTATTGCCGAGAATTCGATGCCAGCCTGCGGAAGGAGCGTTGCAAGCGGTGCCCCGGCATCCAGTACCACCATCCCGTGGCCGATGTCGACTACCAGGGAAGTGCAAAATCGATCTCCCGGAACAAGCCCACTCGTCGAGCCAAGCACCCGTAATCCAGACATGAAGACGAAGACCATCCTTCCACGGCTTGGCTTGTTTGCCCGGCACATCCCTGATTGAAAGTGCCCGGGCGAGACACGTTCGCCTTAGCCGATCTCCAGCAACACCTTCCCAAGCCGAGACGGGTCGCTTAGTGCGCGCATTGCGTCAGCCGCACCTGAAAGTGGGTACCGTGCGTGGATCGGGAACTTGAACGTGCCTCGCGCGATTGCATCGAAGCAGTCCACGAGATCCCGCCTTGAACCTCCGGTAGACCCGATCACTTCCTGTTCTTGCGCGTAAAACGGCGCCAGGTTCAGTGTGACTTCCGCGCCAGTGAGGATGCCGCAAGTGACATACCGGCCGCCCCGTGCCAACGCACCGATGCTCGCCGTCCACGACGCCGCGCCGGTCGGGTCAAGCACGACGTCCATGCCTCGTCCGTCCGTCAGTCGACGCACCTCATCGACAACGTTTCCCGCCGTCCGGTCGATGACCGTCTCGGCGCCAAGGTCCTGGAAGGCGGCCAAATGTGCCATGTTCCCAGTCACGGCAACCGGGACAGCGCCACGTTGGCGAACGAGTTGGAGGAAAAGGGTCCCCAGTCCACCAGACGCGCCTACCACCAGAACCCTGTCGCCAGCCGAGATCCGCGCCCGCTCAATCATGTGCCACGCCGTGACGCCATCGAGAGTGGCCGCGCACGCGCTGTCATCGTCAACCTCGGCGGGGACGGGAATGGCATTCAGGGCAGGCACAATCGTGTACTCAGCGTAGCCCCCCTCCGTAAATGCCCCCGGAATGGCTGGTGAGACGGTCGTGCGCGGGTCAGCCATGCACAGCTGCTCCTGTCCGCGCAAGCAGTAGTGGCATTGACTGCAGAACAAGCGGAGAGCCACACCCACGCGCTGTCCAACGTTCACCGTGGAGACCCTTGGCCCCAACTTGTCGACCACCCCGAGAATTTCAGAACCTGGAATGTGAGGCAACTGGAGCCATGTCCACCGTCCTAGGACCTGCGACCGGTCTACTGGGTTCACGCCGCACCGCGTCACCCGGATACGCACTTCTCCGGCTCCGGGTTCGGGCGTGAGTATGTCCGCAAGGCGAAGATGCTCCGGACCGCCGAACGCAGTAATTTGCATCGCTTTCATCAGTTCTTGCCTTTCTCGGTGACCGCTCACTCCCAATCGTTTGGATGGTGTGACCCACAGCACCTATTCGTTTTTTGCCGGTTCAAGGAAGCGTACACCGGGCATCTGCCGTCTCATGGGCGCAAGAACCCGAAACCGGTGCAGCACCTAAATCGGACGTCCGGATACATTGCCGTGACCCGCCCCCGGTACCATCTCCGTGATGCCACCAACACCACGCATCCTGTCGGGCGAACGACCCCTTTCAACTCATTCCGACGGCCTCACAATCGATTGGCACAGCCACTCATTCTTCTCGGACGGGCGCGCGACCCACGAAGCGATGATTGCCGAAGCCTCGCGGCACGGTGTGGTGCTTGGCCTGTCCGATCACATCCTGATGGATAACAGGCGTCTACGGTCGGTTGAAGAACTGACTGGATACATCACCGCACTCTCGGCGCTTCCAGTGCTAGTGGGTGCCGAAGTCTCCGTTGGTGACGTCAGTGACGAGGCGCAGATTGCCGTCGCCTCCGGTGTCCTTGGCGAGTTGGACTACCTGATCGCGAGCCTCCACCAAGTTGATGTGCCGCAAGGACGCGTTACGGCCGCCGCGTATCTCAACTGGCGGTTCGGCATGTATCCCCGATACGAACCAACAGTGGTCGAGTATGACCGTCGCGACTATTTCGACGAGTGGCTCCGAATGCTTGCCACCACCCTCGAGGCGATGCCCGTGCGCATCCTGGGCCACTTTGCCCTGTTTCCTGAACAGGCGGACGCAACTGGCGTTTCACCGGCCGCCATTGATCCGACAAGCGATCCGGAACCTGACAGTCTTGCCCGCGAATGGCTCGATGCAACCATAGACCTGTGCCTGCGCCATGACGTCGCAATCGAACTGAACAGCAAGAGCAGGGTGCCGCACCGACAGTTCATCGAGAGAGCGGCCGAGCGCGGCACACGCTTTTCACTTGGGAGCGATGCTCACCACCTGGAACGCGCCGGCGACATTGGTTTCGGCCGCGCGATCCTGCATGAACTCGGGATCGGGCCTGACCGGGTGCTTCGCGGGACCGACCTCAAGCGTTAATTGCTGGCCTTGACCGGCGCATGCTGAGGTTTCTGAACGGCAACGTCAGTACGATATTGATATGAAGCAACGGCGACGCTGCTAGCTGTATTCGCCAGTGCAGCCGCGGCACCTCCGGCAAGGATCAATGCCCGAAACCGTTCGCACCCAAAGGAGTGAGCCATGCCCGACGCCCACCGAACTACCCGCTACTCAGACGTCTGTGGCGGTACCGACGAATTCAAGCGGATTCTCACGGAAGAACCGCTCGTTGCGGAATCGCAGGCGGGCCGCGAGACACTAGCTTCCCTCTTGGAAGACGGCATGTACATGCTCCACCGGATGTCTGGTCGGCTCGCCGAGTATGCGGCGTTCCGGGAAGAAGTGCGTCATCTGCTCGCTACTCTCGACGCTGTCGTCCCGCCTGACATGCCGGAGGCGGAACGTGAGGCCTCCCACATCAGGGAGGCGGTCACCCGTTCAGACACGGGTCTCGATGCCAGAACGCTCATTCACCAGGCAGAAGAAGTGAGGCAGGTGGCCAACGACATGGAGGGAGCCTTGCGTCGCCATCAGGAAGGCGCAATCGTGCTTGCCCGCGCGTACGCCACGCTCCGGGGTCACCGCGGATGGCCAGACGGACTGTCGACTGAAAAGGCCGATCCTGCCTTGGGCACAGATATTCCGGCGTGGATCCCGCAGGCATGGTTGCCTCCGGCCCCTCACGCCGTACTGATCGTGAACCAACTTGCGAGTGGTCGGGCGACACTCCTTTCAGAGGAGGAACTCGATAGTTATCCGGTCGGACCGCAAGGACGCGAACCAATCGTCCAGTTCGAAGATGGCGGCGTGATGCCGCTACGGGTGGTTCGATGGGATGAGGCCGTCCAGAATTTCCATCCACTTGGGCAACAGCCTCACCCGCGGGGTCTCAAATACCGTCCGCGCGATGCCGGTCCCGATGCTCAGCCTGCGTGACGGAGCATTTCCGGCACGAGAACTGCCTCGATTAGGTTTGGGCCAAGAAGCATTCGAGCCACGATCTGGACCCTAGCGCGCGCCTAACCCCGCTCTTCACGAACCATGTGAACATCTGTTACATTGACCTAGCTCGCTAATGATCGCGGCCTGCGATCTGTGAAGGCACCAATTCAGGCGCCCAGTCTGACGGTACCTTGGTCGCTCATACTCCTTCACGGGCGTTGATCGACTGTTCCCTTCACAACACCCCTATTGAAGAACGGAGACCGGCGCCGTGAGATTTGATGGGCAAACCGTACTGATAACAGGCGCATCGTCCGGCATCGGTTTGGGATACGCCCAAGAGTTCGCCAAGCGAGGTGCAAATCTGATCCTCGTGGCCCGCTCCAGTGATCGTCTGGGGAGCTTGGCGTCCCAACTCCACGCGCAATACGGGATCACCGTTGAACCAACTGCGACCGACCTGTCGGTGCCAGGCGCCCCCACCGGCCTTCTCGAACGTATTGGGCAGGCAG
>BJHB01000249.1:0-5120 GCA_014191415.1 Chloroflexota bacterium | reverse complement strand
GGCTAATTCGTGTCTTTGGTACGTCACACTTTCCGCTAGTTGCCAGTCTCGACCGCCGCCACGGCCTGCCCTAAAGTCTCCAATAGTGAAGAGCCTCCAAACAGAACGAAGGCACGAGGAGGGCAAGTGCGCACGGCACGCACCCTCACTCCCGATTGCGAAAGCCATCTGGGTCGGGCTTGCGCTCCTTGTCGCGTCCATGGCACTTGGAGGAACCGGGGTCAGCCTGGCAGACGGCATGACGGTAACACCATCACCATCTCCCTCACTAACCAGCACATCACCGAGCACAACGCCAACTCCGGTTTCCGCTGCTAAACGGAGCACGGTTCGCCTGACATTCCGCGTGCATTCGTCGGCGGTCCGACGAGGCGCTGCATGGGTCGCATCCCTCGGGGTCTCGCCCGAGGCATCAGTCGGGGCACCGCCAACCACGTCCTACACGCCGGGACTGCCCGACCTTGACCTCCGCGCCATCGAGGTTCCCGCCGACGAGGTCGACCAAGCCATCGCCACCTTGGCGTCACGACTCGACATCCAATGGGTCGAGCGCGTCGCCAACGTGCGCAAGCACGAGACCGCGGGAACCACGACCGCAACCGCGACCGCGTCCCGCGGGGCCCCGGTACGCACGAGGCTCCTCTACGAACCGAACGACACCCGGTTTGCTGCACAGTGGGGTCTGGTCAACAGCGGGGCCAAGACAGCGTGGGCGGTCGCCGGGGCGATCAACGCCGGCACCGCGGTCATGGTGGCCGTAATCGACACCGGCGTCCAACTGGACCACCCGGACCTCGTCAACCGTCTTGCGCCAACCTCAACCTGGGGCAAGTGCCTTTCGGCGTGTACCGCCTACTCAGCCTCAGACTCGGCAACCTTCCCAACAGATGGAGACGGGCACGGCACCCATGTTGCCGGGATCATCGCCGCCGAGACCGACAACGGCATTGGGGTGGCCGGGGTCGCCGGGGATCGTCCTGTGCTGCTCATGCCGGTCCAGGTGCTGGACGCCAGCGGAAATGGCACCACCGATGGCGTCGCCGCCGGAATAACGTGGGCGGTCGCCAAGGGCGCAAAGGTCATCAATCTCAGCCTCGGTGGCGACCAGAACACGCAGGCCGTCAACAGTGCCATCGATGCGGCGTACTCTGCCGGGGTTCTGGTCGTCGTCTCCGCCGGGAACTGCGGTGGGTTCAATTTCCTCGCCAACGGTTGCCATTCCCAGAACGAGAAGGACTACCCCGCCGCGTACGCGGATACTGGAAGCAACGGCAACGGCAAACTGATCCCGGTCGCCGCGATCGACAGCACGAACACGGTTGCATCGTATTCAACTCAGCAGACGTACGTGGCGACAAACGGGATGGCTGCACCCGGCACGTCTATCCTCAGCACCTACTTGCCGTCAAAGGGGGATGGTTCCGGCTACGCCTACGAGAGTGGAACGTCGATGGCATCACCCCACGTTGCCGGCGCTGCCGCCCTGGTCTGGTCGACCTTCCCGTCGCTGAGTCGCGACCAAGTGCGGACCGCGTTGCGGTCCTCCGTGCTGGTCACCGCGGTGGCCTCCCAGAATGCGAACGCCTATGGGGCCGGTCTGCTGAACATCCCTGGCGCGCTCAGCCTCGCCCAGATCGCGTGCGCCTGCACGCCCACGCCCGCACCAAGTTCTCCTACGACCACCCGCACGCCGTCGGTGACGCCAACGCGGACCCACACTCCGACAGTGACACAGACGGCAACGGTGACGATAACTCCAACCATCACGACCACTAAGACGGTCACGGTGACGCCAACCGTCACGACCACTAAGACGGTCACGGTGACGCCAACCGTCACGACCACTAAGACGGTCACGGTGACGCCAACCGTCACGACCACCCGCACGGTCACGCCAACAGTAACGACAACGAAGACGGTTGCTCCCGCCAACTCAGGCGGGGGCTCTGCGGGCGGCGGTACTGGTGACAGCAGCAGCAGCCCAGCAAGCTCCGCGCCTCCACCAGCTGCACGATCAGCTTCAAGTGCGCCACCCTCAGCGGTGGCCTCGACTGCGCCAGTTGCATCCGCCGTGAACGAGACTTATGGCGCAACGATCATCCTGGGCCAGGCCCTCCAAATCGTGGGAGGCGATGGCAGCCTGATCTCGGCGGATGTTGCCTACGTTGACCCCGTAACCGGGCAGCGACGCTACCGAGGGTGGCTCCGATCTGACAGCGGTCCAATCTTCGGGGTCGGTGCCGCGGGTCATCTTGAGTGGATCAGTCCTGATGACGCCAACGACATTGCAAACATCGACTGGGGCAAGGTGCAGACCATTCCGGACAGCGCGCTGACCAGCGCACCCATGGCACAACCGCGGATCGGGTGGCTCCTGTGGGACTTCCGGGGGAGTGGACGCATCTTCGTGGTAGGCGACGACGGCGCCCTCCATCACATTCCCGACATGGAAACCTTCCTCGCCCGCTTCGAGTGGAAGAACGTGTTGCCCGTGAGCGCGGGTCAAGTGCGGCAGTTGCCGGCAGGCGCAGGCATCGCAACGGTGAAGTAGGCGAGCGCCGAACCTGATTGGCGCTCGCAAACCGCGGTTGGTACACTCCTACCACTCTGCGGGCATGGTGTAGTGGTAACACGCGACCTTCCCAAGGTTGAGACCACGGGTTCGAGCCCCGTTGCCCGCTCCCCGCAGAACGCATTCGCACCTGCGGTTTACACGTCGATAGCTTCGGGGCACGTAGCTCAGCTGGTTAGAGCGCTACCTTGACATGGTAGAGGTCCGGGGTTCGAGTCCCTGCGTGCCCACCCCGATCAGCCTCCCACGGCCCACATGCGTTCTGTCGGCTCCAACAGAGTGGTCGACTTGGTTAGGGCCTGCGACTTCTGGGTCGCACAGTGTGCGTAACAGAGGCAACACTGGCACTTGGCCCTCTCACACTCGCCGATTGCGCCTGAACCATCTTCAAAAGGCGCGCTCCGCGACGTGGCGCAGGTCCTGCAATTGCAATCTGAACGCGTTCAGGTACCCAGAGCGCAGCCGCGCGCTCGATATCTGCCGGAGTCAGCTGTTCATAGGTCGCACGAACTGCCCCGGGTGGGATGAGCCGACGATGTGCCAAATCACCCCAGAGTAGCCAGTGCGCCATGTCCTCCGATGTCTCGCAGGCCATCGTCAGTTCGCCAACCACAAAGTTCTTGGCACGGCTGAACTCCTCGGGTAACAGTCCCTTCCGTGCACCAGCGGCCTGCGCAAGCATCCGTTCAACGGCCTCGGCTTGACGCTTAGGCGGCACGCCCGCCCACATGCGGAGTGCCCCGCTGTCAGCGAACGATGTCACCTCTGAGCCAACATCGTAGGCGAGGCCACGCGCATCACGGAGGTCAGCCCAAAGCCGGGATGATGCAAGTTCGCCCACCGCACAACTGAGCAACTCGAGTGCCGGGCGGTCCGGATGGGTAGACGGTACCCCTCGCACGCCCGCGTACACGTAGGCAGTCTGGCCTTCGGCCCACCTGGAGTCCAGGCCTGGGAGGGCAGGTTCGGGGGCCATCGGCACTTCCGGCGGGTACCCCTGCCCGGGGGCCCATCCTTCCACAAGGCCGGCTACCAAGTCGCAGACTTCCTGGTGATCGACATCACCCGCTACGCTGACGACGGTATGCGAGGGTGCATAAGCCCACTCCCAAACCCGGCGCACATCCTCCGTGGCAAGTGTTGCGACGGTCGCTTCCTTGCCAGCGGGTGATCGGCTTAAGGGGTGGTCCGGCCACAGCAGGGAGTCCAGTGCCTCTTCGGCAACGACGGGACTGGCCTGAGCATCCTGCTTGATCTCTTCGATGACGACGTCGCGCTCAATCAGGAAGTCCTCAGGGCTCAACCGAGGACGACGCACCATGTCAAAGATGATCTCCAAGGCGTGCGCCATGTGGGGACGAGGCAACCGGCTGTAATAGACCGTCGCCTCACGATGCGTGTAGCCATCAAGCGTGCCTCCGGCATTCTCAATCGCTGCCGTCAGGTCAAAACTCGTTGGCCACCGCTCACTACCACGGAAAACCATGTGTTCAAGCACATGACTGATGCCGCTGAGCGCCGACGGCTCGTGGCGCGACCCTACCCCGATGCCTACCGCAACGCTGACGGAACCGCTGCGTGGCAGGCGCGCCGAAACGACCCGGGTACCACCGTCAAGGACAGTCCGCCGAACATCAGTCCATACGCCCCATAGTGACGCTTCGGACACCGCAAGAGCGTCGCCGGTTGCGGGGTCAGGCAAGGCAGGAGGGTTTGCCGGAGCGCTGCGTCTGGCAATTGATCGGAGCTGGCGTGTCGTGGAGATAGTGCCAACACGCGGTGACACTTCCGGATACTGGGGCATTGGCCCGATTATAGGTGGGACAGGCATCCCGTTGGGCGGGAAAGTGCGTATGCGGTGCGTCTGGCTCGGGTCGGCCCACGGTGGTGTCTAAACTCAAGCCAATGGCAAGCGAAGTCTCGGCCCCAAAGGCGCACGCAGCCGTCAGCAATGCGCGCCAAGCCTGGCGTCGACGTTTGCGCTGGGTGGCGGTCGCACTGATCACGACCGGCATTGTGGTCGCAACTTCCGCAGCACTCGCCCTTTACGACCAGCCCATCATCGTCCGGGGAACGGTCACACGAGTCGATGCACGGGACATCGGCCACGCCTCGGTCATCACGGTCCGGACCTCGGAGGGACAAGAATGGCAATTTGCTGTCGATGACGCGGTTGACATGACTCCCGGTCACCTTCGGGAACACATGATGTTCGGCGAACTAGTGACGGTGACCGCGCGCCCGGCAGCTAAAGGCAAGGAACTCCCGATTGCCGTGATCATCACTGACTGACTGGCTCGCATTTGCGCCGGCTCACGGTAAACTAGAAAATATGTTCGTTCTTCTCGGTCCTGGATTGCAATGACAATCCTCGGACCAATCATCGGGGCGGCGGTGAGGCGCCGCGAACAGATCTTTCGGGTTGCGACCGCTTCTGGTGCGACCCATCTGGCTGCCTCACTGTCGGACCGTTGGTTTGACTTGCCGGGATCACGGGCTCACCGGTCGACCGGGATCGGTGTCGATGGCACAAGCCACGCAGTCCTGC
>BJHB01000248.1:0-5126 GCA_014191415.1 Chloroflexota bacterium | reverse complement strand
CGGTCTGTCTGTCGTCCTCGTAATCGCGACTATCACCATCCGGCGGCTTGTCACCAGTGCGGTGAGGCATGGATTAGTTCGAACGAAGACTGACCCGGGCCTGGTGATTCTGCTTGAACGCGGTTCTCAAATCGTCATCACCTTTCTAGGGCTGTCATGGGTCCTGGATGTCTTTGGAATGCAGGTGAGTTCCATCGTCACGCTTCTTGGGGTTTCTGGCGTTGCCCTCGGTTTGGCAATTCAGGACGTCCTGAAGCAGCTTGTTGCAGGCATCTACCTGATTTTCGGCAGGCCATTCGTTGTCGGAGATTTAATCCAGATCCCGGTGGCATCCGGAACCGTGCTCCGAGTGGACCTCTTGTTCACCGTCCTCGGAACGCGATCCGGTGAGACGGTCATCGTTCCAAATGCCATGTTCATCGCCAACCCCGTAATCAATGGAGGTCCAGCAAACCGTTCCCGCTTCCGTGCTCGGGTGACGGTCCCACTCGGCGGTGAGACGCCCGCACGAAATGAGTTGCGAGAGGTGCGTGCGAGGTTGGAGGAACTTGCGCGGAGTTGTACGGCAGTTGATACCGCACATCCAATCACGATTGAGGCAGAGGGCGTCACGAAAGAGGCAATTGTCCTGATGGTCTCGATGCGTTCGGTACACATGACCGACGCTTGTGATCAGTTCGCGTGGGCGGTCGCCCGGACGATGCCTGGCTTCACGATGACGATTGTCGATGAGTGATATCCCTGCTTGGGCAGGTGGCCGCGACCCTGTACCGCCACCGCGACGCTTAGGAATATACGGGGGCTCATTCGATCCGGTTCATCGGGGCCACCTATTCGTTGCCCATGATGTACGCGTCTCGTTCGCACTTGATCGAGTCGTTCTTGTTCCTGCAAACCGGTCACCGTTCAAGCCAGATGCAGGCGCGTCTGGCGCTCAACGGATCGAAATGGTGCGTTTGGCGATCAATGGATTGCCGTGGGCAGATGCATCAGATGTGGAATTAGGTCGTCCGGCTCCGTCGTATACGGTCGACACGCTTCGGCACTTCAGAGAGTGTCTTCCTGACACGGAACTCTTTCTGATTGTCGGTGCAGACACCCTGACGGACTTCGCAGGGTGGCGAGAACCTGACGGCATTCTGGATCTGGCGACCTTGATTGCCGTTGCTCGGCCCGGATCCACCCTTGGCTTTCCACAGACTCTCGCGAAGCTCATTGCACAACGCCAGACCCGGATTGTCCTCCATCAGACGGACTCACACGACACTTCGTCACGAGAAGTCCGGGCACGGGTGAGGGAAGGATTGCCAGTCGGTGGTCATGTGCCCGAAATGGTCGCCCGATACATTCTGGAATGCGGGCTTTACCGGGAACTACAGGATGAGTGACAAGACCACCAAGCCGACTGTCCCTTTTGATGCCGTACAGTTGCTGGTGGATATGGCTTGTTGATGACTTCGCGTGAACGTACGCCCGACGATGAGATGATGCCCGGATTGCACGATTCCGGAGGTATGGACGAAGAGGCTTCCGAACTCTCTGACGTTTTTGTCGACCCACGCGATCTCGGTGATGACCCCGACAGCGCGCCTCAGCTTTTCGTTCCCCGGCAGACCGATGCCGATGCACTTTCCTTGGCAAAGGATCTGGTCCAAGCCGCTTCTGACAAGGGCGCGTCAGATGTCCTGCTCATGGACATCCGCAAGCTTTCGATTGTCGCGGACTATTTTGTGATCTGCACCGGTGATAATGAACGGCAAGTCCGTGCCATTGCACGGGCGATCCTAGACGTGGCTGATGAGGAATACGGTGCCGACCCGATCCACAAGCCGTCATCTGATGCTGAGGCAAGCGGCTGGGTCCTCATTGACTTTGGCCCGGTGATTGCCCATGTGTTCTCACAAACAATGCGCGAGTACTACCGGCTTGAACGTCTCTGGAGCGAGGCAGCGACACTGCTGCGTATGCAGTGATCCGTTGTGGAATCGTTTCCGTTGGTATATGCAGGTACGGCCGGATTGCTGAGTGCCGATTTTGAGCGTTTGGCAGCTTTGCACCTCTTCGTTTCGAGAAGACTGAAAGCAGGCGCGGGGGACAGGGTATGCTGACCGTGTTCAACCGCTGCGCGGCCGCGTGAAGGCGAGGCACGGGTATGTCAGGTAAGTGGGCTTCGGGCGATCAGGGGTCGCGTGGTGGAAGCGTCTTCTTTGTTGCCGGCATGGTGCTTGGGAGCGCGTGCGGGCTTGTCCTTGGATCTGCACTGGGATTTGAACTTCGTCCCGACCGCGTCCGTGCAATTAAAAAGGCGGTGAGGCGTGTTTTTGGCGGGCGCGATGACGAGCCTCGTTTTGACCTGATGGTCTGACGGTTCTGCACGGGATCACATTTCCGACCCAACCAAAGTTCTCGTTGATTCAGCCGTGAGCTACTCGACACCGTCAATTGTTCAGGTGAACAATCGTTGCTCCTTCCCCACCGTCGCTTGGGCTTGCTGCCGCTACCTGTCGGATCATGGGGTTTCCAGCTAGATGTTGCCTGATGATCTGGCGCAGAACTCCAGTTCCCTTTCCGTGGATGATCCTCACCCATGGCATGCCTCCCATGAACGCATCTGAAAGATAGCGATCAACTTGGGGGACGACATCATCGGCGCGTGAGCCCCGGACGTCGAGCTGGAGTCCCACTGGTTGCGCGTTTGCCTGTCGATTTGCAGTCGAAGTTGCACGCGAGTAGGTCACCCGAGGTTCGGGTACCGATGCAGGCGTGATAGCGTCAGCTTCGCGCCGCGAGACGCGCGTGACTTCTGAGATGTTCACCTTGGTGCGTAGAGTTCCCAGCTGGACCTCGACCGATCCGCTGGCATCGGGCGCGGTTACGAGGACCCCGGCGGCGCCTAGACGGGTGACGTGGACTCGTTCTCCTGCCCGAAGCGGCGTCTCGGCGGGCCCAGTCTCACGACGCGTCTGACGGACGGGTCTTGCAAGGACCTCGCGCGCCGCCGCCTCGAGATCCTTGAGAGCCTGCGCGCCAACAGCTGGGTTCGCGTCTGGACGAAGTGTTGCCGACTGCGCACGTCGGATCCGGCTTCTCGCCTCATCGACAAGGCCTGTGGCCTCTTCCCTTGCGCGGAGAAGAATTGCCTCACGCTCCTCGTCCAGGAGGGCAAGCCGGTGTTCTAGGTTAGCCAAGCGGACCCTGACTTCAGATTCAATACGTGCCGCGGTTGTGCGTGCATCCCTAGCGCGGGCGCGCTCATCGAGGATGCCTGCAAGCATGTCATCAATCCTTCGCTCTTCAGGATTGATCAGTGAGCGTGCGTCTGAAAGGATTGCCTCGGGCAGGCCCAGGCGTTCGGCGATGGCGAGCGCATTGCTGCGACCCGGGACGCCAATTTGCAGGCGGTAGGTTGGCCTGAGCGTCTGCAGGTTGAATTCAACGCTTGCGTTCTGGACACCGGGCGTCTCGTACGCGAATGCCTTGAGCTCCGAATAGTGGGTCGTCGCAATGGTGAGGATCCCTCGCGAGACCAAATGGCTGATCATCGCCCTCGCTAGGGCCGACCCTTCGACAGGATCGGTCCCCGCTCCGAGCTCATCCAGGAGGACCAAGTCAGCTGACGTGGCTACCTTGAGAATCCGCACGATATTTGTGAGGTGCGACGAGAATGTCGAGAGTGACTGCTCAATACTCTGTTCATCACCGATGTCCGCATAAATGTTTTCGAACACCGCGATGCTTGCCCCGGGCAGGGCTGGTATGTGCATGCCGGACTGAGCCATCAGGTGAAGGAGCCCCGCAGTCTTGAGCGCTACGGTCTTGCCCCCGGTGTTCGGGCCCGTGATGAGCAGGGAAGTCACTCGCTGCCCGGCGACGGACTTCGTTGGAGATGGTGTCTCGGGGAAAGGTGGTTGCGCTTCGCAACCCGGGACCAGTCCCAGATGCACGTCAATCGGGACTACCCCACCGCGAAGAAGTGGATGCCTAGCACCGGGCAAGTTGAAGGCGCGATCAGTGCGAACTTCCGGATGTACCGCATCGAGCGTCAGCGCATATCGCCCGCGCGCGATCGCCAGATCTATTGAAGCAACCGTGTTGACCGACGCAATGATGGGTTCGGAAACTGCTGCTACAAGCGCTGAGAGTGCGGCGAGGACACGCTCTACTTCCTTGGCCTCAAGGATCTGGGCATGTCGCCAGTCGTTATTGAGCGCTACCGCTGCGATCGGTTCCATGAACACCGTGGCGCCGCTTGCAGATTCGTCGTGCACGATGCCTCGGAACACGTTTCGCGAGGTCGCCCTAATTGGCACGACGTATCTGCCCGCGCGCATTGTGATGAGCGGTTCCTGTGCGAGACCACGCTGCACCGCAGAGTCAAGGATGCGTCGGAGCGTATCCATGAGCCGGTTGTAGGCGGTACGCACTTGTGTTCGGGCGCGCCCGAGTTCTGGTGATGCGCGGTCCAGCACCTCAGCATCGTCTGAAATGGCGTCACGCAATGAGCGAACGAGCGGTGAGCACGGGTCGAGAGTTGACGCGCGGTTTGCAAGATTTGGCAGGTCGCCACCGAGACGCAACACCGCGTTCCGGATGGATGCAACGCTCTCAAGGTGATCGCGAAGGTCAACCAAGACCCTAGGATCCAGAGTTGCGCCGATCCGGGCGGTTGTGGCTGCCTCGCGAACGTCGCGGACGCTTCGAATGCTGAAATCCGGCGCAAGTTCGAGAAGACGTCGGGCTTCAGATGTTTCCGTAAGCGCCAGGTTGATGGTCAGTGGTGACGCGACGGGCTCGGACGCCAGGGCCAATTCGCGGCTTGCGCTGAAAGCAGCAAAGTCGGCAAGTCGTGCGCGGACCGTGTCGAACTCGAGCGTTGTGAGGGCGCGTGGGTCCATGTCGCCAAGTGTAAGGAATATCTGTCACCTGGTTGGGTCCATCGAACCGTGCATCAGGGCGAGCAACGAGTGACAGCAGGAGGCGTGGGACGGTATCCGATTCCGTCCCGCTGTGTGTGCGTACCTTTGAATCCTGCCGGGCACGTGCGCGTAAAGGGCTATTCCTGCGCCTCAATCGACACTTCGATACCAGTTGCGTCCGGATCTTCGTTCTGGCGGATCACTACTGAT
>BJHB01000247.1:0-5140 GCA_014191415.1 Chloroflexota bacterium | reverse complement strand
CGACGCGAGTTGAGAAGACAGGAATGTGCCATTGACCTTGCTGAGGAGCAATACACACAGAAGAAGAACGAGACTGAACCCGCCTCCTGCGATCAATCGACGCCTTGCCGCGGGGATCGAGGCAGCTCCGTAGATTGCACCAGCCGTTGCCACGAAAAACGCCCCGCTGCTCAGAACAACTGAAACCAGGTCACCGGCTATCAAGGCCCAGGAGGCCGACGCGATCGCAAACAGCAGCGACCCATCTGAGAGAGAGCGTCGGGACTGAATGCCTACCGATTGCGGATCACGCCATGCCCATCCATACGCCCACAGCCACCCACAAAGCGCCATGCCGATCGCAGGAAGTGCGAGCAGGCTCCCGGAAGCATGTGTGCGGACGGTGATCGAAGCGCCATACAGACCAAGCGAAGACCAGACCGCAACTGGTGCTTCAGCCGAACCTGCTGTTAGGCGCAACGAAGGCAGTTCAACAATTCCCGCGATGGCCACGCAGACAGCTGCGAAAAGCAACACTGGAACACTCGCCCGTGCCTGGCGAACCATCGCCGATGCTCCGGCTAGGGCAGTCAGGGCGGGTACAGAGACTGCGAGAAAGACGGCAATCCGTACGCTGTCGGTCATCGCCAGACCATGTGCCTATCTCTGAGGCCGCATCATTAGTACGCGCACCGTGGCGCCACGGGGGGAAATCAAGGCACTTGGGGCCCGACCGTGTTAACCGTGGCCTGGTCTTCCTTTGACACAATGCCCACGTGACCATCACCGAACCGACGCACTACTAGAAACAGTGCGACGCCAATCATGCCAATAGACATCCATTGCGCCTGCTGCAGTCCGAGCCACCACGCTTCCTCTTCCCGAACGTAGGTCAGCGTGAAGCGGACAAGTGCATACAGGGCAGTGCACACGAGAAAAACCACCCCTTCGATGCGCACTCGCCGTGCCAGGATGAAGAGCAATGCAAAAATGGCGAAATCACAGATCAACTCATAGAGGGGATACGGATGGGTGGGCACGTTGAAGTAGCTTGCCCGGGGCAGGAGCGCGCCGGGGTTAACGTACACAAATCCCCAGTCGCCCCCCGTTGGCCGTCCGGCAACGTCACCATTCACGATGCAGCCGAACCGCCCGATGCCTTGTCCAAGAATTGCAGCGTGCGTCACCGCGTCTGCAAACGGCCAGAACGGGATGGAATGCCAGCGCGTATAAGCCCAAACGACAAGTCCTCCCGCGATCATGCCGCCCCAGATGGCAATCCCGCCTTGATAAACAGCGAGAATGCTGATGGGGTTTTCCCGGTACAAGTCCCACCTGTCGACAACGTGAGTGAGCCTGGCTCCGACGATCCCACCAAGAACTACCCAGACGGCAGCACCGTAGACGTGTTCCGGGTCAAGTCCACGCCGAGCCGCAAGGAACGCTGCAGTCGTTGTGCCGGCATACACCCCGGCCATGATCATCAGGCTATACCACCGAAGGGCGAAGGGCCCCAGGTGGAAAAGGATCGGGTCGATATCGATTTCGATTAGCGGCATCATCGCGGCTCGTTACACTCGGCGCGGGGCTTTTCGATGGATTTCATGGCTAGTATAGGGACGGTTACATGGCTGACCAAACCATCAAGCTGGGGCAGCGCCAGTATGAACACATGATGCTTGAGTTCCCGGCATGACGACGGATTCAATTCCTGAACGCATTCGCCGCCTCTGGGCGCAGCACATGCGGCGCGACGACGGGCCGCCTGTGGCTCGAGGGCCAAAACCCGTAACGCGCGGCGCCGATGCCGACGGCGTCGACGAGGCGCGGGTCCTGCTCGATCGGTTGGGCGGTGACATTTGGGCAGGTGACGTCGTCGAGGTCGAGACGTCTGACCCTACCTTCTGGAAGGCATCGTCATTCACCCTGTCCTATGGCGTCGCGTGTGTTGCATTGGCTCAGACTACCGATCCGCGTGGCTCATTCACGTTCACGATTCTCTTTCTGGAACCTCACCAGGGCGCGGACGTGATCATTATCGAAGGCGACATGGAGCGCTCGGCAAGGGTTTTCCTAGGAGTGCGTGGTCCTGAAGCTTTGCGCGCGGAGCTGGCGGGATATCGTGAAAATTTCCTCAGATCACCAAAGCAAGAGGAGAGGTATTCAGTCGCAACCGACGGCCTTGGCGACTGGACTGCATATCAGGTTCGGGGCACAGGGCACCTCTGGGAAGTCCACGGCCATTCCGACATGGTCCCGCTGAGCGCCGCGTCCGACGTCGGTGTCGCATACCGGGACGCCAGTTTCTACTACGGGCCGAACCTTGCAACCGCAGGGTGGGGGCTGCGCGTATTGGAGTTCGGTGGGTTCGGACACGCGTTTCAAGTTGAGTCGCTTCCGCTTGGTGCAATTTCAATCTGGCGACGAGAACGTCCGGTACTAACCAAATGAGGCGGTCCTCCCACAGGAGCCTCGGGCGCATCCCTTCGCCGTGCAACCCGGACATGGTTGGATGAGCGACCCCGAGTACGCCGTCAAGCTGTCGGTCGTGCTACCGATTTTCAATGAAATTGGCTCGCTCAGCGAACTTGATCGGCAGTTGAGCGAAGCAGTTACCAGTCTGGGTTTCCCGTGCGAAGTCGTGTGCGTCGACGACGGATCTACGGACGGGAGTTGGGCGCGTCTCCAGGAATTGTCCTCGAGCAACCCCATGTACCGAATGGTCAAGCTCAGAAGGAACTACGGCCAATCTGCAGCACTGGCAGCCGGGGTGGATGTGGCCCGCGGCGAGTTCATCGTCCTTATGGACGCCGATCTCCAGAATGACCCGGCAGACATTCCAAGGCTCATGAACGAAGTCCACAAGGGGTTCGACCTGGTAAGTGGCTGGCGTCGATCGCGACAGGATTTCTTCTGGTCCCGGAGACTGCCGTCGATCATTGCGAATTCGTTGATCGCGAAGGTGACGGATGTTGACCTTCACGATATTGGGTGTACCTTGAAAATCTATCGGTCGGAGTACATCAAGGACATCACCATCTACGGCGAGATGCATCGGTTCCTCCCAGCCCTTGTGAGACAGGCTGGCGGGAAAATCGGTGAGATTGAGGTCAATCACCACGCACGCAAATATGGAAAATCCAAGTACGGGATCGAGCGCACCGCGAAGGTCGTGCTTGACCTGATGACCGTGCAATTCCTTGGATTCTTCGGATCCAAGCCGATCTATATTTTCGGCGGTGCTGGTCTCGCGTGCATGATCGTCAGCGTGCTTACCCTTATCTACATCGTGATCGACAAGATCTTGTTCGGAAAATCACTGATTGAAAGCCCATTGTTGTTGCTATCGGTGATGTTCACCCTCGTGGGAATCCAATTCCTTGTGATCGGCCTCCTGGCAGAGCTGATCGTGCGCGTCTGGCACGAATCGCAAGGAAAACTTCCCTACAAGATCACAAGAATCGTGTCGTGCGGGCAGAACGAAGTGTGAGCGTTGCCCTCGATGCCTGAGAACATCGCGTCCCGGATGCGGTCAGCGCATGAGCTTTGCGAGGTGCTTGGGCACGCTTCCCTTTGACATCTGCTTCATCATCGACTGCATGTCGCGGAACTGGTTGAGCAATTGGTTCACATCCTGAACCTTGGTTCCGCTTCCACTTGCGATCCTGCGACGACGTGATCCGTCGATGAGCGACGGGAGCGCGCGTTCCTGAAGCGTCATCGAAAGGATGATCGCTTCAACTCGCTTGAACTGCTTCTCATCAAGCGCCTTTGCCATCTCAGGTCGCTTCATCAATTGATTGAGACCGGGGATCATTTCGATGATCGATTGCAACGATCCCATTTTTCGAATCTGTTGCATCTGCTTCAGGAAGTCATCGAAAGTGAACTGTCCCTTGACAAGTTTCTTCTGGAGGGTAATCGCTTCCTCCTGCGAGTACATGTCTTGCGTCTGTTCGATCAGGGTGAGCATGTCACCCATTCCGAGAATGCGAGAGGCCAACCGATCGGGATAGAACGCCGTGAGAGGCTCAACCTTCTCGCCAACTCCAAGGAACTTCACTGGAATCCCTGTCACTGCACGTATCGAAAGGGCAGCGCCACCTCGGGCGTCCCCGTCAATCTGGGTGAGAATGAGCCCCGTCAATCCAAGTTGGTCATGGAAGACCTGCGCCACATTGACCGCCTCCTGACCCGTCATGGCGCTGGCAACGAGAAGCACTTCATTAGGCTTCACCATCGCTTTCAGTTCAACCAGTTCGGCCATCAACGCTTCGTCAACTTGTTGCCGGCCTGCCGTATCTACGATTGCAACGGTGTGGCCGTGGTCTCGCCCCCATTGCAGACCGCGCATCGCGATGTCCACCGGGCGCGCAGTCGTCCCCTCCTCGTAGACGTCGCAGGCAATCTGTTTGCCCAGCGTTACGAGTTGCAGGACTGCCGCGGGACGAAATGTGTCGCACGCGATCAATAAGGGCCGCTGACCGAGTTTCCTAAGCGTGAGGGCAAGTTTCGCCGCTGACGTCGTCTTGCCCTGTCCATTCAAACCCACAAGAAGTACCGGCGCAGGCATCTCGCCCGTCCAGTCAATCCGACCAGGCTCCCCCCCAAGGGTCTCGACCAATTCCTCATTGACGATGCGCAGCACTTGTTGGGCAGGAGTGAGGCTCTCACTCACCTCGACGCCGAGAGCACGCTCACGAACCCGCTTGATGAAATCGCGCGCGACGCGAAAGTTGACGTCAGCTTCAAGGAGCGCAAGGCGTACCTCTTTCAAGGCCGCATCGACCTCGGGTTCGCCCAATCGACCACGGTTCCGAAGGTCCTTGAAGATGCCCTGCATGCGGTCTGTCAATGCTTCGAACATCACATCCTCCGGTACGCCTGAAACTGAATCCAGTGTTTAATGCTAAGTGTCTTGAGTGACAAGGCGATAGCTGAATCTACGCAAACAGTGCTTGCACGAACTCGTCGGGATCAAAGGGCGAAAGGTCCTCGAGACGTTCGCCAGTCCCAATGAACTTGATCGGAAGTTTCAACTCCTGAGCGATCGCAAAGACAACTCCACCCTTGGCAGAACTGTCCAGCTTAGACAGAATGAGCCCGGTCACCCCAACCGCATGAGCGAATGACTTCGCCTGCATGAGACCGTTCTGTCCGG
>BJHB01000246.1:0-5146 GCA_014191415.1 Chloroflexota bacterium | reverse complement strand
CCTGAACCTGAATGTCAAGGGTGCGTTCTACGCCGCGCGCGCAGTCGTCGCACCCATGCGTGCCCGCGGCGGTGGGCTCATTGTCAATGTCGCCTCCATCTCCGGCCTCACCGGCGGCGGGAGTTCGATCCCGTACGCCGTCTCCAAGGGGGCACTCATCACCCTCACCAAGTCCCTCGCCAAGGGGCTCGCCCCCGACATCCGGGTGAACGCTGTCGCCCCGGGCATCGTCACCACAAGGTGGGTTGCCGGTCGTGAGGACCACGTCGAACGCTACGGCAAGGAGACCCCGATGGGACGCGCGGCCGGCCCCGAGGATGTCGCCGGGGTGATCGTCGGGTACGCAACGCACGCGACGTTCCTGACGGGTGACATCACCGTCGTCGACGGCGGACGTGAGATGCGCTGACGCGAAGCGCAAGGACATCACGTGGACCAAGCGCAGCGCATAGACATCATGGGGCGTTGGGCCGAGCGAAGCGCATACACATCACGGGCGTTGGGGTGGGGTCTCGGGGTCTCATGGCCATGCACCAGTCTGCCTCCCATAACAACCCCGCCGACATCCCCACCCCATCGCCCCTGGTTCAGATACGCTTCGCTGGACGCGGGCGCGGATAGGCAGCATCAGGAAGGAATGAGGGAATGACCAAGGCACATATCGACGTCCCCGCACTTGTCCGGAATTACGTCGGCGGTCACTGGACCGACCCGTCTGGCGGACGCGCCCCAATCACCGATCCTGCTACCGGGCATTCCATCTCCGAGATTGGCATCTCCACCCCGGCCGACGTTGCGCATGCCGTCGATGTTGCCCAAGCCGCCTTCCCGGCATGGCGTGCCACGCCACCTGTCGAGCGAGCTCGCCCGTTGTTCCGCCTCAAGCACCTCATGGAAACCCACTTCGAGGAACTTGCCCAGCTGATCACCCTCGACCACGGCAAGACCATCGACGATGCCCGGGGCGAGGTCCGGCGGGCAATCGAGAATGTCGAGGTTGCCTGCGGCATCCCCACTCTCATGATGGGCTACGGCCTCGAGGATGGCGCCGCCCGGGGCATCGACGAACACATGATCCGCCAGCCACTCGGGGTCTTCGCCGCCATCGTGCCGTTCAACTTTCCCCTGATGGTGCCGTTCTGGTTCTGGCCATACGCCGTCGCCTGTGGCAACCCCTACATCATCAAGCCATCCGAGCAGGACCCTCTCGTCCTTGTCCGCATCTTCGAACTCATCGACCAGTGCGGCTTCCCGACCGGGGTCATCAACATGGTCCAGGGCCAGCGAGATGCCGTCGATGCCCTCCTTGATGACCCCCGCATCCAGGGAATCAGCTTCGTGGGATCGTCCCCGGTCGCCAAGTACATCTACTCCCGCGCCTCGGCGAATGGCAAGCGGGTGCAGGCGCAAGGCGGGGCCAAGAACGCCCTCGTCGTCATGCCCGATGCCGTACCGCTCGTCACCCCGGCCATCACCAACATCATCGGCTCCTGCTTCGGGGCCGCCGGACAGCGGTGCCTGGCTGGCAGCATCCTCTTGACGGTTGGAGACGCCCATGACAAGGCGATGGACGGACTGCTTTCCGTCAGCCGCAACCTCAAGGTGGGCGATGGTGCCGATCCGGCGATCGACGTCGGCCCGGTCATTTCCGGTGCCTCGCGTGACCGCATCTTCAAGGCGATTGATGACGGCGTCGCGTCGGGCGCACACCTCGTCCTCGACGGGCGTCACCCAACCGTCGCCGGGCCGAACGGTGGGGGATATTTTGTCGGGCCCACCATCTTCGACGGGGTCAAGCCCGACAATGCCCTGGCCCAGACCGAGATCTTCGGCCCCGTCCTCTCGGTCGCCAACGTCCCGACCCTCGACGCGGCGATCGACTGGATCAACGCCAGCCCGTTCGGCAACGCTGCCAGCCTCTACACCGGCAGTGGCAAGGCCGCCCGTGACTTCCGCTTCAAGGTTGTCGCCGGAAACATCGGCATCAATGTCGGCGTCGCCGCCGCCATGGCCTTCTTCCCGTTCGCCGGCATGAAGCAGAGCTTCTTCGGAACCCTGCATGGCCAGGGACGCGATGCCGTCGAGTTCTTCACCGACAAGAAGGTCTACATCGAGCGGTGGTTCTGATCCGTCATGCTACGCCCCCTCTCCCGTCGCAATGGGGGAGGGCCAAGCGAAGCGCAGGATGCCCATCACCCCACCGCCCATGATGTGTAAGCGCTGCGCTATCAGGGGCGATGGGGAGGGGCAGGGCGTGGAGGCGCTGCCGGGAGACCGGGCAGTCGCCGGCAACCCGGTCGGTCACATGAACGTGGTTGCCCTGCCTCGCCTGCGGTGGCGGATCCAGCGCCACCATGCCGTGCGTGAACTGGAGGTGCCCATCACGGGTGCCGAAGCTCCGTACCGCGTCATCGCCCCGGCCGATCCGGATGCAGTCCTCGACCAGACCGCCCGAGCCTTTGCCCGACACGAGGCCGCCAAGGCCGCTGGAGGCGCGCAACGCAGCCAAGCGCATGCACAACATGGGTCGGCGGGGTTGGTGGGTGCGTCATCGCCGGGTGGGTGGCACATGCCCTACTGGGCAACTCCATGGGCCAGCGGACTTGCCGTTGCCGAGGCCGTCGTTGCCGAACCCGGGCGCGTCGCCGGTGCCCGGGTCATGGAACTTGGGTGCGGCCTCGGCATCACCGCCATGGCCCTGGTCCGCGCCGGAGCCCGCCTGACTGTCGTCGACTGCTGGGGCGAAACCCTCGCATTCTGCCGCTACAACGCCCTCCGCGCCGGTGCGCAGAACCCTCCCCACGGCGCCGGCAACCGTGTAGGCACCATCCGGACACGCCTTGCCGATTGGCGGACGGACACGGGTCGCGACGCCCTGATCGCCGGCGCCCCGTACGATCTCGTCGTCGCGGCCGATGTCCTCTATGAGCCCGAGGACATCCCGATCCTGTTCGCCCTCCTGCCCCGTCTGGTTGGGCCGGCAGGGGCAGTCTGGCTTGCTGAACCCGGGCGCACCACCAGCCGGAAGTTCGTGCAGGAGACTGACGATGCCGGGTGGATTCGAGACACCACCACGGTCACGCGAGATCCCTGGCCCGCCGACGCCGGTCGTGCCACTGTCCGCCTGCACCGCTACTCGGGGATCGGGTCAGCAAGTGCGGAACTGAGGTCGCCACCACCCCTCTCACACCACCACCCCACCCCGCCGGATTTATATGTTCGTTCCTCACAAAGCCCGCCTGATCTACATGCTTCGCTGCCCAGCCCCCACCCCGCCTGATCTACATGCGCTTGGCTTGGCCCTAGCTCCTGAGGCCAACCGTTCCGATATGCCGTCCGAGGATGTGGATCCGTCCCCACGGTGCGAACAGGTCCTTGATCCACCGGTACCCGCGCCGTTCGTAAATCTCGCGGGCGTAGATGTTTCCCTCGTCCACTCCGATGGTCATCGCCCGGAAATCGCGGGTTCGGGCAGTCCGTTCAGCCGAAGTCAGCAGGCCCCGTGCAATGCCCCGATGCCGGTAGTACGGATGCACCACCAAGTTCGAAATGTGGGCAATGTCCGTCCCGTCGGCCAGGTGACGATCCTCGGCAGCCCACTCGATCGTGAGTGTCCCCACGAGGTAGCCGTCGCACTCCGCAATCCAGATTTCCCGGCGTCCCTCAACCATCGCGCGGAACTGTTGACCAACGGTGTCCGCCGTCCAGCCACTCGCGCGACGCACTGCCACGATGGCGTGTTCTTCCTCGAGCAACGCGGGTCGGAACCGCACGTCTGCAGGCAGATCATCAGGCAAACTTGTGGTCCCGCCCTGCTGATCCCGAGGTGATCGAACCTGAGTCATCGCATGGATTTCTTTCGACCGTAGCGTAACGTTTCGCGCACGCCGCATACACGCGCGGCCGTCGTCAGCGCGTCGAACCCGGGTGATTTCCGGCGTCTTCCTATTGCTTGTCGTAAGAGAAACCGTATACACTTGATGGGGACGTGATTGATCGCTCTTCCAGAGAGACATCACATTCAGTTGCATAGTGGAGCGAGGAGAGCAAACATGCCTGACTTCAGCAAGGCAGTCATCGGAACAGTCACCGAAGACTTGAGTGAATATCTTGCATTTCTCAAGAAGCGAGCCCTCAGCGAGGTGTGTGAGGTACCTCTCAAGCCTGGGGAGACCACCCGGAAAGTGATGCGTGCCTTCAACAAGGCCGCCGACCAGCTTGGGATCCGCCTCGCACGGATTGTCTCCAGCGAGGACAGCGTGCGCTTCAAGGTGGTGCCCCAGGAGCGACGCAAGGTCAACCTCTCGCCCGAGGCCCGCCGGGCGCGCGTCGAGAAGGCCAAGGCCACCCGCGCCTCCAAGCGCCACTGATCACGGTGAACCGCACCCGCCTCCAGGAAGCGGTGCTGTTCCTTGCTGGCCCCGCACCGGATGCCCTCGACCAGTTCGAAGCCATCCTGCGCGGGGCCGGTCTGTTCGTGACGCACCGCTCCGAATGGTCCGTAGCATTTGCCTGCGCTGACCGGACTCCGGACGTGGCCAATCCCTCATCGCCGGTTGCCGGCAGCCATTCGCCCGGACCCGGAACCCTGCCCCCGGGTACCGGCCAGATCGCGTTGGTGCCGGTCCAGGTTGCGCCGGGAATCCTGCGGGGATGGCTCACCTATTCCCCGCCCGTGCCTTCAGGTCCAGACGGCAATGACGCACCAGATCAGGGACTGGACGCACCGGATATCTTCGATGCGATAGTCAACCCGGTCCGCGCGGTGTCAAGGCACCTGCAGTCCATCGTCGCCACTGCCGAAAAGGCCTCGGCTGCCGAGGCGGAGTGGCAGTCACGGGCATCGAATGTCCGCAAGGCCCTGGTGACGACCGGGTTGCCGACCGATGTCATCGAGGCGCGGTTGCAGCAGCTCGAGAAGCGGTGGCGGGATACGCACCAGCGGGCGGGTGCGGTGATCGAGGACGAACCGCCGCCGGCGTGACATCACCCCGGTCGGCGGTCAGTGCGTTCTCAGGCCTTCGGTGAGGCATCCTCGGCATGCGGTGCATCGGCGTGGGCCTCGGCATGCGGTGCGTCGGCATGCGGTGCGTCGGCGTGGACCTCGGCATGCGGTGCGTCGGCGTGGACCTCGGCATGCGGTGCG
>BJHB01000245.1:0-5171 GCA_014191415.1 Chloroflexota bacterium | reverse complement strand
CATCGCGTCGGGAGCCGCGCGCCATCGATTGGAGACGCTCATCCGCGTCAGCCAGGCCCTCGCCTGATAAGCAACGCGCCTGTAAATCACGGGCAGCCGGGTGAGGGAGCGAAGCGTATATCAGGGGGCGATGGGGCGGGGCCGGGAACTAACGGGAAAGTAGCTAGACACCATGATCCTTGACGACATACTCGCCCATAAACGCCACGAAGTCGCCACGTCGATGCGCAGACGCTCGCTCGATTCGGTCCGCTCCGAGGCATTCCGCCAGCCAACCCCACGGCCTTTCGGGGCAAATCTCCGCGCCACTACCGGCTCCCCCGCAAGACTGATCGCGGAGATCAAACGCAGGTCACCGTCCGCCGGAGCGATGGCCGATGTCCCAGACCCGGTCGTCCTTGCCCGGACGTATCAGGCGAATGGTGCCAGGGCAATCTCGACCCTGACCGATGGTCACTTCTTCGGTGGCAGTCTGGAAGACCTGCGTGCAGTCAGCCAGGCAGTAACGATCCCGGTCCTGCGCAAGGACTTCCTGTTCACCGAATATCAGCTGTGGGAAGCACGCGCCGCCGGGGCCGACGCCGCTCTCTTGATCGTCGCCGCCCTCGCCTCGCCTCTGGCTACTCCCGGCAACGCAGACGAACTAGACCACCCTCTTGAAGTCGGCGACCGGGACCTCGATATTGCCCGTGAACGACTCGCCCACCTTCTTGGGGTGGCCCGTGGCGTCGGACTGGAGATCCTGGTCGAGGTACACGACGAGGCCGAAGCCGCCGTCGCACTTTCCGTCAACGCCGCGGTGATCGGCATCAACAACCGTGATCTCCGCACCTTCATCACCACGCTCGACGCAACCGAACGGGTTGCCCTGCGCCTCCCAAGAGGAACCAACGGCCCCGTGATCGTCAGCGAGAGTGGCCTTCATGATCTCGCGGCCGTCGAGCGGGTTCGCGCCGCCGGTGCCCACGCCATCCTCGTCGGCGAAGCCCTGGTTCGTGCCCCTGACATTGGTGCCAAAGTGCGTGAGATGAGCGGGACAGTCCTTGTGCCTGGAGTGACGGACGCGCATGGCCTTCACCAATCAACAAGCGCTCCTCTGGATAACCCGGCGTGATCGTCGCCAATCCCGATCACATTCGAGTCAAGATCTGTGGGATCCGGTCGGTCGACGTGGCACTTGCCTGCGCCGGAGCCGGTGCCGACTTCCTCGGGTTCAACTTTGCCCCAGTCAGCCGTCGACGCACCGATCCCGCAACCGCATCCCGCGCCATCGAGGCACTCAAGGCCAATGGACCGCGCGGATCGGCACGTGAAGCTTCTTTAGATCACTTGCAAGCCACCAGCCACACCCCCCACGCGTCCACCCCCTTCGCTGTGGGTATCTTCGTCAACCAATCAGCCCGCGAAATCGACGACATGGCACGCGAGTGCGGACTAGACATCGTGCAACTCAGTGGAACCGAAACCCCAGAAGAATGCGACGCTATCGCGGCGACCACTGGACTTCCCCTCATCAAGGCTTTACGCCTCACATCTGCCTTGGACCACGAACCGATCAACGCGTATGAGTCTCTGCCAAATCTCTTCGCACTCCTCGCCGACACACCCGGCACATGGGGGGGCACGGGCGAACCCTGGGACTACGCAACGGTCCGAACGCTTGCCACTACCTCCACGCGACACTTGTTCCTCGCCGGGGGCCTGACTCCAGAAACCGTGGCAGAAGCGATTCATCACGCGCGTCCCTGGGGGGTCGATGTGGCCAGTGGTGTTGAAACCAACGGCGTGACCGACCCGGCCCGCGTGCAATCTTTCATCAAGAGTGTCCGAACCCGGCTTCTCGCTCCCGTGGCCTCAGGGGAAGCGTGACCAGTGGTTGCACCATCTCGAACAGGCGTTTTTCACCCCGAATATCCCGATCAGGAGAACCCACCATGACCGAACCGACGACCACGCGGCTGAAGACCTTCTCCGGGGTCAAGCCGAGTGGTGGCCTGCACCTCGGAAACTACCTTGGAGCGATCAAGCGATGGGTTGATGATCAGGACGTGTATGAAAACGTCTTCTGCATCGTGGACCTGCACGCCATCACCGTGCCCCAGGATCCTGTTGCCCTCCGCCAACAAACCCGCGAAGTCGCGGCCTTCTACATCGCTGCAGGCCTTGACCCGGCCAGGACAATCGTCTTCGTCCAGAGCCACGTCAGCGCTCACGCCGAACTCGGATGGGTGCTCAACTGCATTACCCCCATGGGATGGCTTGAACGCATGACCCAGTTCAAGGACAAGGCTGCCCGGGAAGGTGACAATCGTGAGCGCATCTCAACCGGGTTGTTCGACTACCCGGTCCTGATGGCGTCCGACATCCTCCTGTATGACGCAAATCTCGTTCCCGTTGGGGACGACCAGAAGCAGCACGTGGAACTGACACGCGACATCGCCGAGCGGGTCAACCGCCTCTACGGTGACATCCTCGTTGTTCCGAAACCGCTGATCGCCGAGACCGGTGCACGGATCATGGGTCTCGCCGACCCGTCAAAGAAGATGAGCAAGTCGGACAACCTGCCCGGTCAGGCGATCGGCATCTTCGACAAGCCCGAAGACATCCGCAAGGCAATCATGCGTGCCACGACCGATAGTGAACGCACCATCGTCTTCGACACCAACCGGCCGGGCCTCTACAACTTGCTCACGATCTATCAGGTGCTCAGCGGCGAAACGCGTGAACAGATCGAGACACGGTTCGAAGGAAAGGGATACGGTGACCTCAAGCGAACCCTTGCGGACGCGGTTCTGGACACACTCTCCCCAATCCAGGCGCGTTGCAACTCCCTCCTGAACTCTTCTGACCTCGATGACCTTCTCCGAGATGGCGCCGACCGCGCGCGCGTGATTGCCGACCGCACCTTCAACCGGGTGTGTGCTGCAATGGGCCTGCGATAACCGTACGAACGATCACGGTCTTCAAACCATTTTCTTTTCTGCAGATTGCGGTGGAGAAGGAGGCTGGGATGAGGGCCAACATGAAAGGAACTGACGCAGATGGCAACTGCAATTCCATCCACCAGAGAAGCCAGACCCTCCGAAGCCGCGCGTCCCGGTCGGTTTGGACCGTACGGCGGACAGTTCGTGCCCGAGACGCTGATGCCCGCCCTTGCGGAACTCATCGACGCATATGACATTGCCCGTCACGATCCAGCATTCACCGCGACCTACGATGCCCTCGCCCGTGACTTCATCGGGCGTCCCACACCTCTCTACCACGCAACGAAGCTGACTGCCCGCTCTGGTGGCGCCCAGGTCTACTTCAAGCGAGAGGACCTCGCACACACTGGCGCGCACAAGATCAACAATGCCCTCGGCCAGGGCCTCCTTGCCCAGAGAATGGGGAAGGAGCGCATCATTGCGGAGACTGGTGCGGGACAGCATGGCGTTGCCACCGCAACGGTCTGCGCGATGCTAGGCCTGGAGTGCATCGTCTACATGGGCGAGGAGGATGTCCACCGCCAAGCGCCAAACGTGTTCCGCATGAAACTTCTCGGCGCCGAAGTCCGGCCAGTCAAGTCCGGGTCGCGAACCTTGAAGGATGCGATCAACGAGGCAATCCGCGACTGGGTCACCAACGTCAAGGACACCTTCTACATCATCGGGTCTGTTGTAGGACCCCACCCGTACCCCACCATGGTGCGTGACTTCCAGAGTGTCATCGGCCGTGAAACCCGCGAACAGTCCCTCGCGCAGATAGGTCGGCTGCCAGACGCCGTGATCGCGTGCGTCGGTGGAGGCAGCAATGCCATGGGCATCTTCCATCCCTTCCACGACGACCCATCAGTGCGCCTCATCGGTGTGGAGGCCGGAGGCGATGGCGTCAATACCGGACGCCACGCGGCTCCGCTTTCGGCAGGGCGCCCCGGTGTCCTGCACGGAGCACTCTCCTACCTGATGCAGGATGGGGACGGCCAAGTCGTTGAGACCCACAGCATCTCGGCGGGTCTCGACTATCCCGGCGTCGGCCCGGAACATTCCTGGTACAAGGATTCCGGGAGAGCCACCTACGTCGCAGTCGACGATGAAAGCGCACTGGCAGGATTCGAACTCCTCTGCCAGACCGAGGGGATCATTCCCGCCCTGGAAACCGCCCATGCCATTGCCTATGCCGCCGAGTACGCCGCATCGCGACCATCTTCGGAAATCATCGTGGTCAACTGTTCGGGGCGTGGAGACAAGGACCTGAGCACTGTCGCGACGCGGTTGGGAATGACCCTGTGAACAACCAACCCACGCACCATCAGTCACGAATTGGCGCAACTCTGGCCCGTCACCACGAAGCCGGCACCATGGCCTTGGTTGGATGGCAAACCATCGGATTTCCAACAGTCGAAGCATCCCGGACCCTCGTGCCGGCCCTCATCGACGGAGGTTTCGACCTGATCGAGCTCGGCGTGCCGTTCTCTGATCCCCAAGCAGACGGCACAACGATTCAGAGGGCCTCATTCGAGGCTCTCAAACAAGGCGCAACACTCTCAATCGCCCTCGATACCGTTCGAACACTTCGCAGCGACGGTATCACCGCACCGCTGATCTTCATGAGTTACTACAACCCGATCCACTCCAGGGGGCTCGAACGATTTGCGATCGACGCCAGCGAAGCCGGGGTAGATGGCCTGATCGTTCCCGACCTGCCCGCCGAGGAGTCTGACGACCTCATTGAGGAGCTTGATCGCGTAGGCATCGACACGATCTTCCTGGTAGCACCTACCACGCCTGAACCGCGTCTCCGCGCAATCGCCGCCCGCGCGCGGGGTTTCATCTATTGCGTCAGCCTTACCGGGGTCACTGGCGCACGGCAGGCACTACCAACGGACCTGCCCGAGTATCTTGCCCGCGTGCGCAGCTTCACAAACCTGCCATTAGCGGTCGGGTTCGGGGTATCGCGCCCGGAACATGTGGCGAGCCTTCGAGGGATCGCTGACGCAGCAATCGTAGCCAGTGCCATCATCGACCGGATGGAACACACTCCACTCGAGACCCATGTCCAGGAACTTCGGTCTTTTGCAAAATCCCTGCGCAATGCTGCGGACGGCGTGTCCTGAATCTGCCGACATCCGCAAATCCCCACCGTGTTGGAAAGGGATGGGTCCACATCCACTTGAGGGACTAGTGAGCGTGATG
>BJHB01000244.1:0-5175 GCA_014191415.1 Chloroflexota bacterium | reverse complement strand
TGAACCCCGGAACCTGCGACGTCGCGTACGCAAGCAGTTCGGGCACCCCGAGGTCTTGCAGGGTGAGGTACCGCCCAAGGCGCCATGCCGTCAGGTCGCCGTCCGCGTCCGGATCATCGGGCACGCCGGGAACATTGGTCAGGCTTGCCGTATTCGCCCACGCCGGCAGGGTGATCGCCTTCGTGGTTGCGACCCCAGTCCGGTTGAACACGGTCTGTGGTGGACGGCCTCCACCACTGTTGTGAAGGAGGGCCGGCGCCTGGGCGGATGGTTCAGGCGGTGCTTGCTGACGGGTCGTTTTCGAGGTCCGGGCGTTCATTTCGCCCTCCCATCGTCTGAAACATTGGTCGGCGTCCCGAGTTCCTGCCGTTGTCGGATCCACGATGCAACGATCGCATCGACGTCCGCCGGTCCCCTCAGCGATCCGGCATTCCATTGCGATATGAGCAGATTGGTAAGGAAGCCGAGATCCCTTGCCGCAACTTCAGGTGGGCGCGCAAGGAAGGCGTCTATCCGCTTGGTGGCCTCGAAACTCGGTCCGAACCGCCACATTCTTTGCTCTCCCTTCTGCTGGACGGCCACCTGCGAGTACAGGTCAGCGATCTGTTCGCCGACGGATGCGGATACTTGCGCGGTTTCACGGGATGCGAGGTGGAATGCGAGGGCGTGGCGTGCGCCTGGCGGGAGCGATCCCAGTGCGTCGGCAACGCAGGCCGACCTCGTTGCGATGTCGGTCCCGAGATCCAGGGCCAAGAGTGACCGGCGCACCGGGTTCGGTTCGGCGTGAAGGAGTTTTCGGGGATCAGACTGGTCCAGGAGACTTACTGACCAAGCTTCTCGGTGGATCGCAAGCAATTGCGCCGGCGACGTGGATGCGCTTCCGGACGCTGTCTGGGGCAAGGAAGCCGTAACTGCCTGCCAACACGTGGCTGCAAACTCCGACTCGCTCTTCGGGCTACTGGCCGCACTGACCGCGATCAGGTTTCGGTACAGCATGGCGGCGCGTCGCCCGGAGAGGGATGTCCCCTTGTGGCGCAAGGCCGCGATGAATAGCCGGACGTACTCCGAGAACTGGTCACTCAAACCCGGATCGGTGGCGTCAATGCGCTGTCGGATCGCTTCGATTGATTCCCGTAGTCGGGTCGAGAGTTCCGGGGGGACGGTCCTCGACGCGGACGACTGGATCACGAGTTTCTGGTCGATTGCCGACAGGGTTGCAAACGCAGGGATGGTGATGATGTACGGAAAGCGGTCGGCAAGGGCCGGATCGAGTGGTTCCGATCCAACGTAATTGCCCTCATCGGCGTCCGGATCGGAGGGTGGGTTCATCGCCGCCCACCGGAACCGCAAATCGGTCAGCGGGAGCCCCTGGATGCGTCGTTCATGGATGATCGGGAAAAGCCGGTTCAGCATGTCAGGACGGCATCGCGAGATCTCGTCGATGAAGACTGCTTCCGCACCCCAGATCGAAGCAGGCGTCTGAACGAACTTGAGGTTGCCCGCGTCATCCGGCAACGGATACCCGACGAGGTCGTCGTAGTTGATCAGGCTTGCGTTGTAGTGCCTCCATGTCAGGTCGAGTGCTTCGCACAAGCGTGAAAGCAGGAGGCTCTTGGCAGTTCCATGGGTGCCAATGAGCAGGAGGGGTTGCTCCGTTGCAATGGCTGCGAGGATCACGGGTTCGAGGTGATCGATCCCGATGATCCCGAGTTGCCGCAACAGCGATTGTGCCCCGGACGACGGTGCGTTTGGCTGGGCACTGGTTGCGCGTAGGGTCTTCGCCGTAGCCATGCCGTTTTCTCCTCGGCATCGCACGGACCGGCACGGAAGTTGGCGCCGACCATCAGCACTTGGTCGGATTTGCATCAACCTCGAGAAACCATCGATCCCGTCGGTCACAGTCCGCGAATGAGCGGAGTACGTGTGGGATCTTCAGTTTGCGCCTCGATGTTGGCGCCGCATCACCCTTTCCAGGGCCGGCCTCGGCACCGTGACCCCGCGGGAGCGGAGGTCGGTTGCCGCCCGGGCGCTTCAGGCCTGCCCGGGTCTCTGGATGCACTCAAACTATGCGCTGTTTGTTGCAGGAAGTCAATAGCCTTGAGGTGTAGTTGGGCCGGTTGGGCGTTACGGCGTCGTACACTCGGAGGGCAAGCATTCACCCGTTCCACCTCTCTGTTGGTGTCGGACTGCTTCGCCCGGATGAGGAACCCAGACAAATGAAGATCAAGCAACTGGGCCGGACTGGCCTTCGTGTTACCGAGGTATGCCTCGGCACCATGACCTTCGGCAACCAGGCAGACGAGGCGACATCCTTCGCCATCATGGACACCGCCGTTGAACACGGTGTCACCTTCTTCGACACGGCGGATGTCTATCCGCTTGGCGGAACTCTCGACGTCAACGGCGAGACCGAAGCCATCATGGGCCGGTGGTTCGCGGCGCGTGGTTCCCGCGAGGACATCGTGCTTGCCACGAAGTGCCGGGGGCGGATGGGTCCCGGTCTCAATGACGAGGGCCTCAGCCGCAAGCACATCATGAAAGCGTGCGAAGACAGCCTGCGTCGCCTGCAGACCGACTACATCGATCTGTACCAGACCCATTCCACCGACAACGCCACTCCAATCGAAGAGACGCTTCGCGCCCTCGACGACCTCGTCCATTCTGGGAAGGTCCGCTACATCGGGTGCAGCAACTACCCGGCGTGGGAACTTGCCGATGCCCTGTGGACGAGCGAGACCAAGGGACTTGCCCGCTTTGATTCGGTCCAGCCCCGCTACAACTTGCTGTTCCGGATGATCGAGGACGAATTGTTGCCTCTGGCCAAGGCACACGGCGTTGGAGTGATCTCCTACAACCCGCTTGCCGGCGGAATGCTTACCGGACGCTATTCGGGCAGCCGTGCACTACAGGAAGGGTCACGTTTCACCTTGGGCTCTGGCCGTGGCGAGATGTACCGCAAGCGGTACTGGAATGACGAGGTCCATGACCAGGTCGACCACATCAAGGACGTTGCCGGACATCACGGACACTCGCTAACCCACGCGGCCCTTGCCTGGGTCCTGGCCCAGCCAGTCATCACCAGTGCAATCGTGGGAGCAAGCCGGCCTGACCAGCTTCGCGACAGTCTTGGTGCGGTCGGAGTGACGCTTTCTCCAGACGAGATGGACGCGTGCAACGACGCGTGGTTCAACCTGCCCCGCGAGAAGGATCCGGAAATCGCCCGGCGTTGATCGCGAGTACACCCCCTACCAAGGGGGGTGCGTGCAGCGAGGGCTCGCACGCGTGGTCACCCCAGTCAGGATGATGGGCGGAGAGGCTCCGCCCATCATCCAGTCCAAGTGTGTTCCGTTCAAACGAGGAGTGTCGATGATGCCCGTCAATGAGAGGCGTCGATCCGTCTTGTGGAATGAGGTGTCGTGGTGAACCCCGCGGACCGCCTGCCTCCAGCGCCCGGAGACCGTGACTGGCCACTGACGGGCGATTACGTGGATCGCGGCCTGCATGGTCGTCGGATCCTGTCTGCTGACCCTCATCGCCCCCGGTACCACGTGACGGCGCCGGCCGGCTGGCTGAACGATCCCAACGGCATCCTGCACCACGAGGGAAAGTGGCACCTCTTCTACCAGCACAACCCGCGTGCGGGGTTCCACGCGGACATGCACTGGGGCTATCTCGTCAGTGATGACCTCGTGCACTGGACCGACCGACCCTGCGCGATCATTCCTACCGATGGCACCTATGACTCCTCCGGCATCTGGTCGGGGAACGCGGTCATCGACGATGCCGGGGTGCCAACATTGTTCTACACGGGCGTCGCTCCCGGAACGGACGGGCCGTACCAGCACCAACTCGTCTGTATCGCGCGTACGTATGACGGGTTCCAGACATTCGTAAAGGAACCGGCGAACCCGGTGATTCCAACCACTCCACCTGGCATGGATCTTGTCCAGTACCGGGACCCATTTGTGTGGCGCGGCCGTGCCGGGTCGCCTGCCAAATGGCTCCTCGCGATCGGGGCCGGTTTTCCGGGCATCGGCGGCACGGCACTCGTCTACGGCTCAGACGATCTCAGGCACTGGGAGTATCTCCATCCGATGCTGGTCGGCGATCTTTCGGCCACTAGCCCGGTGATTACCGGAACGATGTGGGAGTGTCCGGATTTCTTCGAGATGGACGGACGGGGCGTCCTCTTACTCAATGCGTGGGGCATGGGCAACCACCACACCGTTGCCGTGACCGGCGAGATGGACGAGACCGGGACCCGCCTCCGCAACGGGCACTATTCGCACCTTGATGGCGGCGAGTTCTACGCGCCCCAGTCCATGTGGGACGGAAATGGCCGACGGGTGCAGTGGGGATGGTTGCGCGAGGGCCGGCCCTCAGCTGCCGGTACCGCCGCTGGATGGTCTGGGGCGATGTCCCTCCCGCGGATCCTGCGCGTCACTTCAGATGGCCGCGTTGCCGGTTCTCCCGCGCCAGAACTTCGCAGCCTTCGTCGTGACCACGGCGCGCTGGGCGCCTCGCACCCGACCCAGGTGCACGGAGGTTCGCTCGAACTCGAACTGCGGTTTGATCACCCGTATCACGGTCGGTCAGGCGCGTGGGTCCGGTGCAGTCCCGATGACGAGGAGCGGACCTTTGCCGGCTACGACCCGGAGGCTGGCAGCCTCATCATTGACAGGTCCGCCTCGAGCCTCGACCCGGAAGTGACTTCCACAGTCGTGATCACACCCGTCACGGTGGATATCCACTCGCCATTCACCATCCGGATCTTCCTTGACGCATCCGTCCTGGAGGTGTTCCTGGAGGATGCCACCGGGTGCATTGCCAATCTTGGAGGACGCATCTATCCGTCGCGGACCGACAGTCTCCAGTCCCGGGTGCATGGTGAAGCGTTCGCCGGTGGCGACAGTTGGGTGATGGCTGGCATCTGGCCCGACTGACCCGTGGGGCCGCCGTGTGCGGGTCTTCCCGCGGTCCCAACTGCGCGGGTCATGCGGCGTCCGCGGATGACCCTGCCAAGGCGGCGAAGACGTCATCGAGGGTTGGCCTTACTGCCGTGATTGCGCCGACACGGACCCCGGCCCCTTCGAGGCGCCGACGGATCGCCTGTGCGGCCACTTCACTCTCATGGCCCGGTTCGAACAGGACGTGCAAGGTATCGCCATAGAGGGC
>BJHB01000243.1:0-5183 GCA_014191415.1 Chloroflexota bacterium | reverse complement strand
GGGCAATGGTGATCGGCTTCTTCCATGACTTGACCGCAGCCGGGATGTTGCGGAGGGTAATCGGCTTTCGGAAGACCGTTCCATCCATGATGGCACGGATCGTTCCATTTGGAGATGGCCACTGCTTCTTGAGCCCGAATTCGCGGACCCTGTCGTCGTTGGGTGTGATCGTCGCGCATTTGACGGCGACGCCGTGCTTCAGGGTCGCATTGGCAGAATCGACGGTTACCTTGTCGTCCGTTTCGTCACGATGGGTCACGGACAGGTCGTAGTACTCCAGATCAATGTCAAGGTATGGCAGGATCAACTGATCCTTGATGCGTGCCCAGATGACCCGGGTCATCTCGTCCCCATCCATCTCAACGATGGGTCGCTGTACACGAATCTTGCTCACGATGTAATTTCCTTCATCGGCACCGGTGTCGGCGAAACAACCCTCAGTGTACGAGATTGGTGCACCGGTTTGGCCCCGGCGATCAGATCAGGTGGCGCAGTGTCGCTCGCAATCCCCTGTGCCGTGATCGGGTGGGCTGGGGCAGGATCACCCTATCATTGCCCCCATCGGGTCGCCGAATTTGACCGGCGTTTTTGTGACGGCTTCAGACAATCCGTCCATCGTCCGGGCACAATGGTCAGTTGTTTGCAGTTCGTTGTGAACTCGGCGCCCACGCAGTTCACTGGAGGAAGATTGCCTGATGGAAGTGTCCGGTCATGGAGGCTCGCGCGTCCGGGTGAGGCTAGCGCCGTCCCCGACCGGATTCGTTCACATCGGAAACGTGCTCGTAGCACTTGTTGACGCTGCGATTGCACGCAAATTCGATGGCGCGTTCGTTATTCGTATCGAGGACACAGATCAGAAGCGCTTTCTTGAAGGCGCCGAGCAACTGATCTATGACAGCCTGGCGTGGCTGGGGATTGAATGGCAGGAGGGCCCTGACCGGGGTGGGCCATTTGCACCGTACCGTCAATCCGAGCGCCTGCCCCGATACCGCGAAGTTGCCGAACAACTGGTGGCCCAAGGCGATGCTTACCGGTGCTGGTGTTCCCCTGAACGTCTTGATGAGATGCGCAAAGCCCAACAAGCTGCAAAACTGCCCCCGAAGTACGACCGCCTTTGCCTCGGCAAATCCGAGACTGAGCGTCAGGCATTTGGTGGCTACACCGAACGGTCGGTGATCCGCTTGAGAATGCCGGACACCGGCCACACAACGTTTACTGACCCCATCCGTGGTGAGATGTCGTTTGAGAACGCGTTGCTTGACGACCGAGTGCTGCTCAAATCCGACGGGTTCCCAACGTACAACCTCGCAGTAGTGGTTGATGACCACGAAATGGAAATCACACACGCAATACGTGGCGAGGAGTGGTTGCCAAGCACTCCGGCGCACCTCCGTGTGTACGAGGCGCTCGCCTGGACCCCCCCGGTGATTGCTCACACTCCCCTGCTCTTGAATGCTGATCGAGGCAAGATAAGCAAGCGCAAGCACCCTTGGGCAAACATGAGGTGGTTTCAAGAGGAAGGGTTCCTTCCCGAGGCGGTGCTCAATTACCTGGGGAACCTGATCGCGTTTGTTCCTGACGCGGATAATCCGCAACAAGGGGTCGCGCAGGAATTGTTCGGATTTGCGGAGATTTCCGAGCACTTTGAGCTCGGCTCGGTCGGTCCATCCGGGAAAGTGGTCGATCTGGACAGGCTTGATTGGCTCAACGGTCAATACATCCGTCGAATGACGCTGGACGAACTCGCAAGGCGGGTTGACCCGTTCATGACCGCCGCAGGGCTTGATACCGGCAACCCGATCTTCATGGGTGCCCTAGCGCTCGAGCAGGACCGTCTAAAGCGCCTCTCAGAAGCGCCATCGGTGCTGTCAATCTTTTTCAGGGAAGAGGTGTACGCCCCGGAAGCACTGGTGCCTAAGGGTGTCACTCCCGAAGGTGCGCGACAAATGCTCGACGGAGCAATTTCCGTGTGCGAGGGTGTCGCAGCGACGGGTGAATGGACCGCGGAAACACTTGAAGCGCCATTTCGCGATCTCGCGATTGCACTTGACCTGACAACGGGCAAGCAACGGGGACAGCTATTTGGTGTGGTGCGTGTTGCATCCACGGGCCGGACGGCGACGCCTCCGCTATTCGACACCATGGCGATCCTTGGGGCCGGGACTATCTTGAAGCGTCTCGCTCACGCGCGGCTGCTTCTCGCCGGTCTCGGAGTTTAGTGTTGGTTTGACACAAGCCTGGCGACGTTTGAGGATCGCTAATCGGCGCGTGGTCGGTGGTCGGGTTCCTCTCAGGCTTGTACGTTCAGGCAGTTCTCCTGCCTGCCAACTGGGTAGGATCGACCGCGGTAAAATTGGCGCGATGGACGGACCAGATACGGTGCGAGACACAGATGGCTTCCAGCCCGATTCACTCGCCGGTCCGCTCGAAATCCTCAGTCGCCATTCCGGTGGTGCTGCCCCGGCGCGAATGTTCGTGCTGTCGGCGCCCTCCGGCACCGGCAAGGACTCGGTGCTTGCTGGTCTTCGCCGACGTAATGTCGACCTCCACATTGCAGTGGCGTGCACCACGCGTCAACCTCGCCCGAACGAGGTAGATGGAGTGGATTACCACTTTGTCGGGCGGGAAGAGTTCGCCGAGATCCGGGGTTCTGGGGAATTCCTTGAAGATGCCGTCTACGCGGGACATGGGTACGGTACACGTCTCGGGCCAGTTCGCGAGGCGCTTAGCGCATCACGCGATGTTCTCCTGAAAATCGAGGTGCAGGGCGCAGCTACCGTTCGTCTAAAGGTGCCGGGTGCAGTCCTGATTTTCCTGGCGCCCGCGAGCCTTGACGACCTCCGTGAACGTCTGGAGTGCGCCGCGGTGGAGCGCGGAGTTGTAGACCAGGCAGATATCGAGAGGCGACTTGTCGAAGCCAGACGGGAACTTGCGTGCTTGCCAGGCTATGACTATTTGGTTGTGAACCACATGCATCGGCTTGAAGAAACTGTCCGGCAGATTGAGGCGATCATTCTGTCAGAACGAACCCGGATTGGTGCGGTGCCAATCCGCGTATGAGCCCTCCGTGTCAGGGCGGACTACGCCGACCTGCACGCACATCACGTTTCAGGACGCGACAATGGCAATACGGACGATCATCTCTGATCCCGATGACCGCATCGTGCGTGGCAAGGCTAAACGTGTGGCGCGAATTGATGATTCGATACGGCGCCTCTTTGACGACATGATCGACACGATGCGCCATGCTCCCGGGGTTGGTCTGGCAGCTCCACAGATTGGGGTTCCGCTTCGGGTGATCGTGGTGGAATACGAAGGGGTCCTGCACACTGTTGTCAATCCGGAGATTGTCAAGAGCCAGGGAACCGAGACGGATGACGAAGGGTGCCTAAGCGTTCCCAACTGGCAGGGACCGGTCACTCGAGCGACGAGTCTGGTCGTGAAGGGCCGTGATCGTGATGGCGCTGAGGTCCGGATACGTGCCGACGGGTGGCTGGCGCGGATTTTCCAGCACGAATGTGATCATCTTGACGGAACGTTGTTCATTGATCGTGTACAAAATCGTGCGGACATCCACTGGGTCGACCCGGATGAAGATGAGGACGACGAACCGGGCGCCACGAGGCGTCGTCGGGTTCGTCGCAGAATCCGGTCATCCGCCGCGGTCTCACAAGCGGTCCAATCAGAGACATAGCTGGTGACTATCTCCAGTAGGGTGCCGATGACTGACCCGGCAGGGCTTGTTGGGATTGATCGAGGACGTCCGCGTGCGGTTTTCTTTGGCACGCCGGGATTTGCTGAAGTCGTATTGAGGCGATTGTTGCTTCCCGGGTCTCCAATTGATGTCGTCGCAGTGGTGACGCAGCCCGATCGTCCGGTTGGCCGGTCACAAACCCTGACGCCGCCACCAGTCAAGGTCACGGCAGTTCACCATGGCATTCCGGTGCGGCAGCCCGTCTCTTTGAGACGTCCGGCGGTGCTTGATGCCTTGCGCGGCTATGACGCGACCATTGGCGTCGTCGTCGCTTACGGGAGACTGCTGCCTGCAGAGTTGCTCGCAATCTTCCCGAGAGGGTGCGTAAACGTTCACGCATCGTTGCTGCCTCGCTGGCGGGGTGCGTGGCCAGTCGGCGCAGCGATCCGGGCGGGAGACTTGGAAACTGGCGTCTCGATCATGGTCCTCGATGTCGGAATGGACACGGGACCCGTCATTGCAACAGACACCACCGCAATTGGAGATCGTGACACCACCGATGACCTTGAGGAACGTCTGGCGGCACTTGGAGCCAACCTACTGGTGGGGGCGATCAGTCCGTTTCTGAGTGGGGATGCCACACCTGTGGAACAGGACCACGAACGCGCGACGTACTGCCGGCCAGTCACCAAACTTGAAGGGCTGATTGACTGGTCGGGTTCGGCCGAGTCGATCGAGCGCCATGTTCGCGCCATGCATTCATGGCCCGGGGCTTGGACGAGGTGGTCCGGGCGCCGGTTGGTGGTTCGCCGGGCGCACGTGGTTCAAGGACACGTGGACGATGCAAACCGCGCTCTGGGCCAAGTTATTGGCGACGGTCGCCAAATGTACGTCGTGACCGGATCCGGTGCATTGGCGCTCGATGAGGTGCAACTTGAAGGACGCGGACTTACCCCGATCCGGGCTTTCGCGCACGGCTACCCGGGCTTTGCTGGTTCAGTTTTGTCGTCGGAGTAAGCACGGCTGCCTAAAGCGCCAAAAGGTGCTCACGAAGAAGGTTTAGCGTGTAAAGCACCGCCCGGGTCCGGATAATGCGAGGTGCAGTGGTGTCAATTCGATGAGCCCGCGCCAGTTCGGTTCCGTTTTGGTCGACAAGCACCGTGTAGGTGTGTCGGCCCGGCGTAGCGTTAGGACGAGGCACGATATCGCTGGCTTGGGCAAGTCCCAAGTCTGAACCGAACGACTGCGCTGCACGTCGGGCTAGTTCAAGTGCGCGGGTCGCACCGGGCCCATCCCTTTCGTCAACTCCGATGGAGGCAGGGGCGGCAACACTTACGATGCCCCCGACGAAGTGCTTGCCTCCCGCCTCGGAAAGTTCGCTGGACGTGAGGCCACCAGTGAACTCTTCGCCGACCGCAACAGTCAGTCCGTGCCGGGTCAGCAGTTCGGCGGTGACCCCCGCCAAGGTACTGTTGTCCGTCCCGTAAAT
>BJHB01000242.1:0-5202 GCA_014191415.1 Chloroflexota bacterium | reverse complement strand
TACCCGCCTCACCAGTGCGGGATGGGTCGTAAGCGACATGCCACTACGCCATCAAGGGTGGCACTCACAGGTCAAGGCAGACTGAGGCTGGCCGGGTACCGCGCCAAGTGAAGCGTATAGAAGCAAGGGGGCGTTGGGGAGGGATGGCAGGGAGCCGGCACCTAGGATCTACGGTAGGCGCTTCGTCGTCAGGCGTCACTAGTCGCTGGCCCGTCGGCATCGCCTCTAGGCCGTGGCGGAACGGGCACCGGCAAGCTGACTGCTCCCCGGGCTGGCACTGCGCCTTCGCTGAACCCTGCGACGGGCGACACATCGACTGCAGCCGGGTTCCGCCCCACCACCACTCCGCCTGATTTATCTACGCTTCGCTTAGACATCCACGCCATGAAGTCCCGGACAGTTGTCGGGGTACCGGCATGATCAGCGCGCAAGAGGAGGGAAGTCTCCGCATGGCCGGGGTCTTCGCTGAGCTCGCTATCTGTCGATGTTGAAGGGGTCGGCCGTAAAAACTCTTCGGACGACGAAACGAGGATCGCAGGCCCGGGAAGCTCTTGGGTTCCATCGTTGGCCAGCGGTTTTTCGAGTTTGGGGCCAAGGTCTCCGATGCGGACAACGGGCGCGAGGGTCATTGCCCGGGCGATGACTTCGGCGATCACTGCGGACATCACGTCAGATGAGGTGGAAGTTCCACGACTGGCCGGAGTCTCTTCACCCCAATCCATCACGTCATGATTTGCAACCTCGACGAAGTTCGCTGTTGCCAGATCAGAGCGAAGCGTATAAAAGCAAGGGGGCGACGGGGAGGGGTGGTGTGGGTCATGAGGCATCTCGACGCTGGGTGAGAGGTCAACACTACGGACGTCTGCCATCAGGGATTCGCTGGCCGGCCGATCCTGCACTTCCGCGTCCAGGAACACGGATGGCACCTCAACGTCTGGTTCCGTGATGGAGTCCAATGGAATCACATCGGGTGAGGTGGTGGCGATGATCGTGGCAACCAGCTCGTCGTAGGTGATCTCTTCAGCCGTTGGCACCAGCAACAGCGGCGTCTCGACGACCGGTCGGATTTCCACCTGCGACGCTTCGGTGGGCGCCTCCACGGGTCGCACAAGCGTGGCGATGGCCGACGTCCCGGAGACTGCGCCCCATTCCGAGGACGGTTGATCAACGGATTCATCGCCCGGCCTGGCGCGTCCAACTGCAACGGTTCCACCTGGCCCCTCGGCCCGGATGCGGGTTTCCATGCCCAGTCCACCGGAAGCCTGGCGACGCTGCGGGGCGTCCGGGGCACGTGGCGCGGGTGGCTGTGTTGGTGGAGGCACCATGCCCCCACCGGACGCAATGGACATGCCGGCGACTGGCGACTGGCGTCCCGGTTGCGGGCCCTGACCAGGCCGGGGCTCGGCGCGGGACGCGAGGCGCTGGGCAATCTCCGCGGGCAACTGACGTGGAGGACGGGTTGAGTCCGGCGCCGTGCGGGTGGTTCGAGGCACGTCCGGGGCGGGGCGAGGTGGGCGCGGCGGTTCGGGGATATACCGGATCGGTTCGCCCAGGGCACGGCTTTCCAGATCGGACAAGAGGGTGAGCGAGTGGGTCAACCCGGACAACCACGACCCCAGACGTTCCTTCAGGACTGACCGCAGTCGCATGCGGTTGTACATGCGCGAGAACAATCCGGCTGGCCGATAGGAGAGTTGTACGTGAACCCTTGAACCGGTTTCACGTTCGCGTTCGTTGACACGGGGACCATCGGCGGAGGACACCGGATTGACGCCCAAGGTGAACCACGACGGGAGAGGCTGGATCCCGGTCGGTAGGACGGTCAACCGCAGGCGCCACTCGAGGAGGTAGCCCCCAACTGACGGGGATTCGCATTCCAAGGTGCGCCCGAACTCGACATCGGTGACGACCGTCCGCCATGTGATGCGACGCGCTCCGAACCCGAACGGAACGCCAACAACGGCCGTTTCCTGACGCATGTCGCCGACGGATGGCACGGGATCGGGTTGGAGTGAGTTGCCGCGGAACGCGGTGACGGCATCGAGGCGTGGCAGGGTGCCATGGCGTCGCCAGGCGCGGGCGGGCGGGTCACCGGCGGAAAGCCAGTCCGGCCAACGCGTGCCATCGAGCAGGGCCTCCCAGACCGCGGGGGCGGCAAGGGGCACATCCGCCGACGCCTCCAGGCGCGTTACCAACGTCGCCTCGCCCATCGCTTGCCTCTCTCATCGCCAGCACCGGATGGACCGAATCCATCAGGCGCCCGTCGTGCCCGTTGTCCACGCGCCGAAGAACACGGCGGCCGCGCCTTTCACGTGGAAACTCGCACCGGACGGAACGACCCGTCAGTGGCCAAAGTTGCAAGGAATGACGGTCGGCGGTGTGCGGGCGGCGACGCGAATGTGAATCAGGGTGGAGGGCGATGGGGTGGTTGGCATGCGGTCAGGCGCGCAAACGGAGGAGAGATACCCCGATTGGCACGAGGGGCCTGGGCGAGGGGACGCCAAGCGCCGGGGGGTGCTAGAGGCCGACCCTGAGGGTGCTGTCAAGTACTGACTGCGCCGCCTGGTAGGCGTTGCGACTTGCCTGGAATGCCTGCCGGCCAACGATGATCGCAGTCATCGCCTGGGAGACATCGATGCCGTCGGTCGAGACGGACGTGAACGATTGGGCAAGGTCCGGGTTGAGGGAGACACTCCCACCGACCGGGAGACGGTAGGCGTCGACTGCGGGCACGTTCGCACGCGGTGCCCCCTCGGTGGCACTGGAAGGCATCGACGTCACCGCGCTTCGCTGGGCATCCAGAGCCTCGACGCGCACGCGCTGCACATCCGGATTCGTGGCGGCGAAACCGGCCATGCCCGCAGCGGCGATGGCGACATCGCGTTGGGCCGAAGCCATGCCGGAGGCCGCAGCCCGCGTTGCGTCCATCATCATCCTCCACCGACGGGTATGACCGGCTCACCTATCCGGTGCACCCCGCCTTCTAATCCCACCTTAGCATGTCCGCCCATGATCCTGAGTCCCCTCCATGAGGAAGCTCAACGTCTCCCCTCCATGGGAAGTGGGGAGGGCCAAGCAACGCGACGTTCAATCAGGGGCGATGGGGAGGGTAGGCGGGCCTCCCGCGCGGACCTGTCGGGCGCGGTACCCTGTCCAACTGGAAACCAGACCGGAGAGGCAGGACTACGACGATGAGTGCAGGCACATTGGCAGGCAAGGTGGCGATCGTCACCGGGGCGGGGACAGGCATCGGACGGGCAAGCGCCATCGCGCTGGCACACGCGGGAGCGAAGGTCGCCCTGAGTGGCCGTCGCCCGGGCATTCTCGAGGATGTCGCGAAGACGATCCACGACCACGGCGGCGAAGCGATTGTCGTACCGGGTGACGTGTCCAATCCGGCCGATGTGGATCACCTCTTCGACAGCGTTGCAGCGAAATGGGGACGCCTGGACATCCTGTTCACGAACGCTGGCACGAACACGAAGCACCGGAATATCCACGACATCACCCTGGAAGACTGGCAGCACGTGGTTGCGGTCAACCTTTCGGGCGCGTTCTACTGCGCGCGCCGGGCCTTGCCGGTGATGCGTGCCCAGCGCGAGGGAACCATCATCAACCTCGTCTCGATGGCTGCCAAGCGGGCCGGTGCGCTACCGGGCGTGGCCTATAGCGCCTCGAAGGCCGGTCAGGCCTCACTCACCCAGTCGATCAATGATGAAGAGAAGGCCTACAACATCCGGGCGTGCAGCATCTTCCCGGGTGAGGTGGACACTGACATCATGGATGCGCGACCGGTTGTTCCCTCGCGTGAGTCGCGTGACCTGATGCTGAAGTCCGAGGATGTCGCAGCGGCGGTCCTGTTGGTGGCGTCGCTTCCGCAGCGCGCGCTGATCGAGGAGATCATGATCCGCCCGACGCACGTGCGTGACCAGTCAAAGGAAGTGCGTCGCGCCGACTAGTTCGGCCATGGCACCCGTTCGGATGGTGAGGCACGGATGTTCCGGCGGCTACTGGGTGGGCGACGATTGGGGCCACTGGTGCGGGGGGCACCTGCCCATGCGCGACCGCTAGATCCTCTCCCGGTTCCGACAGGAATGGGTGAGAAAGAGGAAGGATGAGACCGATGAGTACCGACAAGCCCGTGCGCGTTGCCCTGCTTGGTTGCGGGGCGATTGCGCAGGCGCACCTGCGTGCGATTGCTGCCAACCCCGGCGTGGTCGAGGTTGCGGGCATCTACGACGCGGACCGTTCCCGCGCTGAGGCCCGCGCCGCCGAGTTCCACGTGGCGCACATCTACCACACGTGGCACGACGTCCTTGCGAGCGACGCCGACGTCATTGCGGTCCTCCTGCCCCATGACCTCCATGCGAAGTTCGCGGTCGAAGTCCTGGAAGCCGGACACCATGTGGTAGTCGAGAAGCCTCTGGCCACCACCCTTGCCGAATGCGATGCCATCCTGAACGCCGCCGCCAAGGCCGGCAAACGGGCGCATCCCGTCCACAACCGCATCTACGACCCCGGGACCGATGCCGCCCGCGAATTCATCAAGTCGGGTGCGATCGGCGACATCTTCCTGGCGCAGACGGTCGGACTGGAACCCCCCCAGACCGTCAGCGTGCGCCCGTGGCTTGGCACCAAGGCCGGCGGCGGTGGGGTCCTGATGGCGCAGGCGGTCCACCCCGCGTACCTGTTGCGCTGGATCCTTGGTGACCTCTCGGAAGCAACCTCGATCGCCGGCGCGCGCAAGGTCCTGGACATGACGTCCGAGGACACCGCGATCGCCGTCTATCGCTTCCAGCAGGGTGCGATTGCCGAGATGACCGGCACCTTCGGCATGAACGTTGGCCCGTGGAACCACCGGGTGACCTTCTACGGCCCTGATGGCTACGTGGAGATTTGCAATCGCGAGGGTGTCCGTGGTCTCTCAGAGAAGCACTTCGGCGACCGCGAGATCCACCCGTTGCTGCCTGATCTGGAGTGGGGCACCGGATTCGCGCGGATGTGGGCCGACTATGCAAATGGATTCCGCACCGGTGCGCCGACCCGCGTGTCCGGTCTCGACGGTCGCGCGGCGGTCGAGATGATCCTCGCGGCCTATGAATCCTCGAAGTCGCGACGCACCATCGACTTCCCGCTACCCGCCTGACCTCCGAAGCACCGTCATCCCACCGGACAGGCCACCGCAAAGGTGGAAGTCCGACC